>JAMNXX010000192.1 GCA_023623095.1 Bacillota bacterium
TGAAGGGAGTCTATACTTTAAGAACAACTGCAGGGGCGAGCTGTGCTCGCCCGAAAGATAAGGAACGGGCGGTCGAAGACCGCCCCTACAGAGGCTAGATCGTAGGGTTTTCTAAGAACAACTGTAGGGGCGAGCTGTGCTCGCCCGTAGGTATGAACAACATATCAAATACGATGCTTATGCATAAAGGTGGGAAGGGCATGAAAAAACGATTGATTGCATTGTTCCTATCGCTTATCTTACTGGGTGCCCACGGGGCGTCAGCGGCACCCCTTGATTTTTCCGGCGGTGTGAACAATGAATATCAGTACGAAGAATACGTATTCATCACAGGGGAGCCGATTAAATTTATCGGCACTTATGATGTTTCTGAACGGGACAAGGATACGGAAAAGACCGTTACCTACAATTTCAAACTGACGCCGGAAGATAAATCCATCGATGCGAAGCTGGACAGGAGAATCACCCTGGTCACGACCTATACACAGCGCAGCGATAAAGGGCAGACCACGGCACAGACAGAACTGACCAAATACCGCGAAACATTGAGAATAGGCGATGACCGATACGAGCTGGAGGATTTCCAACTGTCTCAATCCGATGTGATCGACAACCGCCCGGCTTCCGATTTCTATTCGGGAAATATGAGAGGAAGAAAATACTATACGATCAACCGGAATGAAGGGGAAGTGATCATCGATATCATGGGAGGCAATGTCGGTTATGAAAACTTCTGGGGCTGTACTGATACCGTGCAGCTCGATTATCGAATCACTTCAAAGAGGCAAATCGAAGTCGATGATGAAGAAGACGAAACGGAAGATCTCAGCTGGAGCGGAACGGTGCAGATTCAAGTTTCCGACAGCCGTGCCAAGACGGTGAGATATTCCGACAATGAAACTAATTTTTCCAGCTTCCACGGCGGACATATCCGGATCACCAATCAAGAGATGGTCTCCCGATACGAGTACAATCTGCCGAGAGTAAGAGACGGAATCCCTGATGACAACAGGAGAAACCGGGGCACATTGCAGCTCCGCAAAGAAATGGTTCCCAAGTTGGAGCGGCTCACCATACCCAAGTTTAGAGATGTGGGCGGCCACTGGGCGGAAAATGCGATCAACCAGCTGTACGCGTTAGATATATTTGAAGAACAGTCTACATTCTTCCTGCCGGATATACCAATGACCCGATCCGAATTTACCAAAGCAATCATCCGCGCCTGCAATATCCGAACGACCATTGTGGAGGAGAAACCGCGAAGAAGCCGGAGAAATACGCCACCTGAGGTATCGCCATTTTGGGATGTAGCTGTAACGGACCCCAACTACCTCTATATCAAAGATGCTTTGCAAAAAGGGATCGTTTCCGGAATATCCCCCAATCGGTTTGCACCGGATAAACCGCTGACCAAGGCACAAGCGATCACGATTTTGATCCGCGCCCTCGGCTTTGAAAACAAAGCACCGACACCCGGATTTTATACGGCCTTTGCAGATGACAGGAATATTCCAAGCTGGGCAAAAGACAACGTTTACGTGGCGAGAGAGATCGGCCTGATTTCCGGAGACAGCTACAATCGTTTTTATCCTAGTAAAAATCTGACAAAAGCAGAGGCTGCTGCGCTGCTTATTCGCTTTTTAGAATTTTTGCAGGAAGATCTGCAGCGGGATTATCGGGAAAATATCATCAATTATTAAGCTAAATCAGTAATTCGCAACAATTTACATAGAAAAAATGAGATGTAGAAGGAGACGATGAAAGATGTGGAAGCGATTTGTCAAAAAAAGCATGATCACTTTTTTATCCGCAGCAGTGGTCTTTGCCAATGCTGCAGTCATTTCATATGCGGACAGCCTGGATGCGGATCTGATCAAATTGAAGAATATGATTCGCACTGTTAGACAAAACTATGTAGAGGAAGTTTCAGAAGAAGAACTGATGTATGGCGCTTATTCCGGCGTATTTCAAATGCTCGATCCCCACAGCATATATTATTCGCCTGAAGAGATGGAGATCTTTGAAAGCGTGACCACCGGAAAATTCGGAGGGATTGGGCTTCTGGTAGAAATGAGGGAGAGCAAACTGATCGTCGTCACCCCTATCGAAGGGACTCCTGCCCAAAAAGCAGGGATCCTTCCGGGAGACATCATCCTCTCCGTTGACGGAGAAACGGTGCAGGACATCCCGTTCAATGATGTAGTTGAGAGAATGCAGGGCGAACCGGGCACAAAAATAACATTAGAAATTGAGCGGGAAGGGGAACAGCTCACATTCGAACTGACAAGGGACTGGATTCCCATCAACCCTATCCGGCATCAGGTTTTAGAAAACAATATCGGATACATCAAAATTGAACAGTTTAATGAAAACACCGCTGATTATTTTGAGCGTGCCTTCAACGAACTTTTGGAGCAAGATGTGAAAGGATTTATCCTGGATTTGAGGGACAATCCGGGAGGATTGGTCAGTCAGGCAGTCCATGTACTCGATCCCTTTGTACCCAAAGGACCCGTTGCATATTTGGAGTCCCGAGGGAAGATCATCGAGACCCATTACTCCGAAAAAGATCCCATTCAAAAACCCCTTGTCGTATTGATCAACGAAAACAGTGCAAGTGCTGCTGAACTGATCGCGGGAGCCGTACAGGATATGAAATCCGGTACTGTCGTCGGAACGAGATCTTATGGAAAAGGAACGGTTCAGACGGTATTTTCCTCAGCGGATGGTTCCGGGTTCAAATTGACCGTTGCGACCTATCTGACACCAAACAAAAGAGAGGTGGAAGGACTGGGCATTGAACCGGATATCGTCGTTCAAAACCATACAGGTCAGGAATGGAAGCAGATAGAAAACTTCGCGCCGATGCTGGAAGAATCCGACGCAGCGCTCGGAGATCGGGGCTTGAATGTATACGGTGCTCAGCAGCGGCTGAAATTCATTGGATATACAGACGTATCCGCTACAGGGATACTGGATGAAATGACCCAAAATGCCATTTTGGATTTCCAAAATACGCATGCTCTACCCCCGACGGGGATATTGGATGCACCGACGAGAGAGAAAATCTCAGAAAAAGTCTTAAACATTCTGGCAAATGGCAAGGAAGATCTGCAGCTCCAAAAAGCCATCGAGATTATTGACAAACAATCGTAGATAGGATAAACTAAATAAGTTATGGAATCAAAACAAAAAAGAGCACCCGTATTGGGTGCCCTGCCATAAAATGAGGAAAGCGTATCGGTAGGTCATCCGCAGGGGTGGCCTCTCACTTTTTTACTTGCCAGGAAAGGAGTACCCGTTCATGACAAAATTCATCTTTATTACAGGAGGAGTCGTATCCTCTCTCGGAAAAGGAATTACAGCCGCATCTTTGGGACAACTTTTAAAAAGCCGTGGATTAAAGGTAACGATGCAGAAATTTGATCCTTATATCAATATTGACCCCGGAACCATGAGTCCTTATCAGCACGGAGAAGTATTTGTTACAGAAGACGGTGCAGAAACGGATTTGGACATCGGGCATTATGAACGCTTTATCGATGTGAATCTCAACAAATACAGCAATGTTACATCAGGAAAAGTCTACTGGTCTGTTATCACGAAGGAGCGAAAGGGAGAATATTCAGGAAGCACCGTTCAAGTGATTCCCCATATTACCAATGAAATCAAAGACAGGGTTCGCATTGCAGCCGAACAGGGAAATGCGGACGTGGTCATTACCGAAATCGGCGGTACCGTAGGAGATATTGAAAGCCAGCCTTTCTTGGAGGCCATTCGCCAGATCAAATACGATGTGGGCAAAGAAAATGTCATGTACATCCATGTGACCCTCGTTCCGTTTTTAGGGAAAGCGGGAGAGATCAAGACGAAGCCGACCCAGCACAGCGTGCGCGAACTGCGAGAGATCGGGATCCAGCCCGATGCCCTCGTGTGCAGGACAGTAAAGCCCTTAACGGATGATATCAAAGACAAAATCGCATTGTTTTGCAATTTGGACAGCAGCCATGTTTTTGAAAATATGGACGTTGAATCGATCTATGAACTGCCTCTCATATTGGAAAGGCAGGGGTTTGCGGATATCGTATGCAAGCAGCTGAATATAACGTGCAGCGAGCCGGATTTGACAGAGTGGAAACGGATCGTGGACAAGGAAAAAAACCTGAAGCACAACATCACCATTGCATTGGTTGGAAAATATGTAGAGTTGAGGGATGCCTACCTGTCTGTAGCAGAATCATTGAAGCACGCCGGCATAGCCAATGATTCGGAAGTGGAGATCAAATGGATCCGATCCAAAGACGTTACCGCACAGAGCGCTGCCCGGTATCTGAAAGATGCAGACGGGATTTTGGTACCCGGCGGATTTGGAGATCGGTGCGTTGAGGGAAAGATCGAAGCCATCCGCTATGCCAGAGAAAACAAGATCCCGTTTTTGGGAATCTGCCTCGGGATGCAGTTGGCCGTTGTGGAATTTGCCCGAAATGTTCTCGGCATGAAGGAAGCCGACAGCTCGGAATTCCAGCCCGATACCCCTTATCCGGTGATCGACCTGATGCCGGATCAGAAAGTAGTAGATGAAAAAGGCGGCACCATGCGTCTGGGCGTTTATCCGTGCAAATTATTCAAGGGCACAAAGGCGGAAGCAGCCTATCAGAAGGATTTGATTTACGAAAGACACCGTAACCGCTATGAGCTCAACAACCATTTTCGGGAACAGCTTGTGGAGGGAGGGCTGATCATCAGCGGCATCTCTCCTGATGAGCGATTGACCGAAATCATCGAACTGCCGGATCAACCTTGGTTTGTAGCCACCCAATTCCATCCGGAATTCAAATCCAGACCGACCCGCCCCCACCCGCTGTTTCGAGACTTTGTCAAAGCAGCACTGGAAAATAGAAAATAAAGGGACAGGCAAAAAAAATCATGGTATAATGATACAAAAGCCGGACATAAAAAATGAATTCATCGTGCTGAAAGATTTCAAATCTAAGGGCGGTCTTTGACCGCCCGCTCCTTCATATCGGGCGAGCACAGCTCGCCCCTACAATTATCCTGATTACTTTTTGAAAGGAAATCCTCTATGTTAAAGAAAACACAATGGGATCTTCAAAAAATCATCGAAATAGTATATCTATTTGCAGTCACAGCCCTCAGCCTCTTCCTCAAAATCCGCTTTGTCCGCAACATACCCACAAAGCCGGTATTTGACTTTGCCGCCTATCAGGAAATCGCCTCAAACATCTTCAACAACCTAGGGCATACCTATGGAGGACAGCATATCGCTTTTCAGGGGATGGGCTATCCCACCGCATTGGGATTCATCTACAAGCTGGCGGGCAACAACGATGAAATGACTGCAAAGATTTTCAATATCGTGCTGTCGATGCTTACGCTGATTATCATATACCTGATACTGATAAAAATCACCCAGAGCAGATTGATCATCTACGGCGCCTATACGATCACAGCACTTCTGCCCAATTATATTGCTTACAACAATGTGATCGGAACAGAGGTGTTTTTTACATTTCTCTTTTCTATCATTTTACTGCTGCAGGTGTATCCCTTCAAACCGTGGATCCGATATCCGCTGTGGGGAATTTTTATCGGCGCTGCGGCATTGACAAAGCCTTTCTTCATGGCCTATCCGGTTGTGGCTGCCTTTATGTACTGGTTGAAAACAAAAAAGCTGCGCCAAGCAGTTATATCATTCGCATCCCTTTTCCTCATCATGGCACTGGTCATCGCCCCCTGGACCTATCGAAATTATAAAAAATTCGGGCGGTTCATCCCGATTTCCTACAACTCGGGATATGTCCTCTATATCAACAACAATCACTACAATGCGACAGGAGCGTGGATGGATTTACAGGAGGCAGATGCTCCGCAGCACGTCAAAGATCAGATCGCTGAAATTCTGAGCCAAAAAGACGTCAAACTTGCCCATGAAATCGAGCCCATTATCAAAAAACAGGCAAAAGAATGGATTCGGCAGAATCCGCTGGAATTTGCCAAGCTAGGGGTACTCCGGCTCTCCTCGACTTTTTTTGATGGAAGCTGGGATATTGATGCGTGGGCGATGAATGATGACGAAGAAATCCAAAAGGAATATGAGAAGTGGAATAAAAAAGAAAAGATTTCCTATCAGCGCAACAAGGGCTTTTCGAGAGGTTTGAGGGATATCTGTATCTACATACTGAACAGCTTCGGGATCATCTATGCGCTCCTGTGCATCTTCCCGATTCTGACAGCATTCTTTAAAAAAGATCGCCGGATTGGAGAGATCCTGTTTCTTCCTGCAGTCCCCACATGGTTTTTCATAGCTGTCTACTTTGTCTATGAAGGCCAATCGCGCTATGCATTTCCTCTCCATTTTCTCTTTGCCATCGGCATGATGGTTTTGGTCAATGCACTGATAAAGGGCTTGAGGACAAACAGAGAGTAAAAGTCCTATGCCAAGAGCCTTGGGGATGAGCGGGAATGGATTCGCTTGGGGGTAAGCAGGGAATAAAACTTTCCTAATGGCACATGGAGTTTTTGCCGTTCCGATAAGCGATCCAAAGGCCGATAAGTCCGATCCCCACCCCAAACCACAGCGTACAAAACCGCATGATCAGCGTCGCTGCCGTCGCGGCGCTCTTATTGAAACCCATCACTGTCAAAAGCCCCAGCAGGCTCCCTTCCGTAACCCCCAATCCTCCCGGGATCATCGACAATGCCCCAAGGATAAAAGAAAAGGAAGTCACAAAAATGCAGGTAATCAAAGGCAGGGAGATCCCCAATCCTTCGCAGACGAAAAAGAACGCCAGCCCCTCAAAAGACCAGGAAAGCACCCCAATCGCCACGGCAAACAAGAGGGGCTTCCATTTGAGAAGCAGATAGCCGTTCTCATAAAAATTATCCATTGCAGGGCGGATCTTCTGGAGGCATTTCAGCGAACCCAATGCATCCAATATGCGATAGGACAAAGAAGGCGTCTGGATGATCCATATCCCGATCACTGCCGCGAGGAAGCAGACTGCCAAAACCCCTTTTCCATGGGGATAAGACAGCGCCCCGATTCCTGCCAATATCATCATGCTGATCCCGTCCGTCATCCTTTCAACGACCACAAGGGGCATCGTCGAGCTGACAGGGACTTGGCAGCTTTCCTTGATGAAATAAGATTTCACAAACTCTCCTATCTTTCCCGGCGTAATCGTCATCGCCAATCCGCTTAAAAATATCGGTACATTTTCTTTTGTCGGAACTCGCACACCGATAACTTTGAGATAATAACACCATTTGATATAACGGATCAAATAATTGAGCAGAGGCAATATCAAAAGGAGAGGAATCCGCCGTAGATCAAAACGGATAAAAATGTTTTTTAATGCATGGATGTCGGAATAAATGGACAACAAGATGAATAAAACAATACCAATGATCAACGACCAAAACATGCCTCTTTTTATTTTCTCAAAATCCAAAAGCATATTCCCCCAATCAATGTAATATATGTCAAATGTATATATGTTATATATGTTATATGTAGGT
>JAMNXX010000233.1 GCA_023623095.1 Bacillota bacterium
AAGATATTCTCGCAGGGGATATGGATAAAACGGTGTTTTCGTTGCAATTGCAAAAATCGTTACGAACACAAAGGCCCAACCATATACTAGAAAAATATAAATATAATTGGACAAATTCTCCCGTACAACACGCCCCATTATAAAATATACAGCCATAAAAAACGCCGTGGCGATCCCAAATAAATCTCCTACGATATGATTTCCTCCCTTTAACAAATCCATGAATGAAATTAGAACGCAACCGATAAAGGAAATCAGAATCCCTGCAATTGCTTTTTTAGGTAGCTTTTCACGAAGAAATATATAGCCTAGGATAACTACAAAAATAGGATGGCAGTCGCTTAGAATCACCGCACTGGCAATCGATGTATTCCGAACTGCTAATATCCAGGATAAAATATGAAACGAAAATACAAGACCCACCAGTATGCAAATCTGAAACTGCTTCCGGGTAAGCTTTTTTAGCTCTTCTTTCTTTTTAAAACAAACGATCCCAGACAGAATGAATATTGTAAATAGGAGGCGATAGAACAGCATCGCAAAAGGAGGTGCTTGTGACAATTTGATAAGGATAGATGTTAAAGAAACACAAAGAACTCCGATAATCACAATCAGTTTTGGATTTGCTTTGACATTCATAGAGGTCTTTCACGCCCTTTTCTAGTTATTTTAACTGATTTAATATATTCTGGCTTATCAAAGTTTATCCTTCTCTTTAGCCAAAAAAATTGTCTCCTGGAAATCCTATCAAATAAAAAGCCTGCATAAATTTACTCAAAGTCGATGATTCTGTTTCTTTGCAAAACATTGAATCATGGCTGAAATAACTTCTACGGCATCTCCTACGATCCCGTAGTTAGCAATTTTAAAAATCGGTGCGTCTTTGTCCTTATTCACGGCAATAATGATATCCGATGTAGACATGCCTGCTAAATGCTGAATCGCTCCAGAAATGCCAAAGGCAAAATAAAATTTAGGTGCGACGGTTTTGCCTGTCTGTCCAATTTGATAGCAAGAATCAATCCACCCTGCATCGACAATCGCGCGGGATGCCCCGATAGTTGCCCCCAATATTTGCGCCAACTGCTTGAGCAACTCTAAATTTTCCGGTTTCCCCAATCCTTTCCCTGCTGAAAGGATAATATCTGCTTCCGCAAGATTTAGTCCGTCTTGGAAACTGTCCAAAAAACCTAAAGTTTTTACGCTTGTTTGCTTCGGAATATTTACATTCGGCCGAATAACTTTTCCCTCTCTGCTTTCATCCGGCATCATTGGTTTCATCACTCTCGGCCTTATGGTAGCCATCTGGGGTCTATGATGGGGGCATATAATCGAGGCCATTAAATTGCCTCCAAAAGCGGGTCTCGTCTGAATCAATATTTTTTTGTCCGGATCAATCTCCAGTCCTGTACAGTCCGCAGTAAGCCCCGTATTGAACCTTGATGCAATTCGAGGTGCTAAAGATCTCCCGTTGGCAGTTGCTCCAATCAAAATGATTTCTGGCTTTTTTTCTCGAATCAACTGTGTCATAACCGCACAATACAGTTCATCATTATAGTCCTTTAAACTGGGGTCTTCTATTAAATACACTTCATCTGAACCATATGCAATCAACGTTTGCGCATAGGTTTGGATTTCATCCCCTATGACAATCGTTGAAACAGAAACCTTTAATTCATCTGCTAATCTCCTGCCTGCCCCTAAAAGTTCAAAAGTGATCGGTGCAATTTTACCTTTTTTATGTTCTACCAAAACCCAAACTCCTTTGTAATCAGACAGAGCGTCAACAATCCTTACATCTTTTTTTATCTCAATCGCCCCAAACTTGCAGCTGCTGATACATGCTGCACATCGCGTACACCACTCGGATATTTGTAGCCTTTCTCCTTCTATTTTTATTGCATCAAATGGACATGCTTTGATGCACGCTTTGCATCTAGTACATTTTTCCGTATTGATTTCGATAGACATTGCTATATTTTCCCTCCATCTTTCAGCCTATTCAAATAAAAAACCTTCTTCTGATAGTTTATGAAACAATTTTTCCACTTGTTGGGTCATCGTTCCCTCCAAAATTTCAACTGATTTCCCATACTGAGGAACAAATGTTTTAATCACTTGAGTCGGTGAACCATTTAATCCTGTGCAAGAAGGATCAGCCAAGATATCTTGATGATTCCATATTTTTACTCCTTTTTTTTGGGCAGCTTTAAATGTTTTTAAGGATGGCAGACGGGGTACATTCAATCCCTTTTCAACCGTAATCACAGCCGGCAAAGATGCTTCCACGATCTCATAGCCATCATCCACAAGGCGCCTCACCCGGATCCAGCGGGATTCTAATTTTTCTATCTTGCTTGCATAAGTAATATGGGGAATATTTAATTTTTCTGCAAGGCTCGGCCCTACCTGCGCTGTATCTCCATCAATTGCTTGTTTTCCACATAAAATCAGATCATATTTTCCGATCTTTTGAATCCCCAAAGCCAATGTATAAGCCGTAGCCAACGTATCTGCTCCCGCAAATACGCGGTCGCTAAGGAGAACGGCATCATCTACTCCTAAAGCAAGTATCTCTTTTAACATCTTTGAAGCTTTTTGTATCCCCATGCTGATTGCAATCACTTTTCCCCCAAAACGATCCCGAATTCGCAATGCTTCTTCTACCGCATAGGCATCAAAAGGATTGAGCACAGACGAAACTCCTTCCCGAACAATGGTATTTGTTCTAGGATCAATTTTCACTTCTTGCGTATCGGGTACCTGTTTTACGCATACAATGATATCCATTTTTCTCACCTACTCATTCGATTTCAAACAAATTTCCTATATTCAATCGCCACTCTGGATCGAATGTTCTTTTAATCCCTTTCATTTCTTCAATCCCTTTCTCTCCTATCATCTTTTTTAGGAGAGAAATTTTCATTTTCCCAATTCCATGTTCGGCTGAAACGGTTCCTCCCATTTTTAAAACCGCTTCTGCCCACTTCCCATATAATGCTTTTCCTTTTATATAATCCTCCATATTTCGAGGTAGAATATTGACATGAACATGATTATTTCCGATATGCCCAAAAATCACAGATTCTACTCCCGTCTCTCGAAGCGTCGTGCGATATAGATGCATCACATCTTCCAGCATCGCATCCGGGACTGCCATATCCGTTCCCAATTTGGTCAATCCTGCTTCTTTTCTTCGCCTCTCGTCAATTGTCAAATTCACCGCTTCCGGAACAGCATGTCTAAAGAAATGAAGCTGCTCCATCCCCTGAGAATTTAATGCCAGCCACGTATCTGCTTCATTGCCTCCACAAGAAACAAAAATTTCCCCGGCTTGTAAAATCCCTTGAATAACTTCTTCTTCCTCTCCATGATATTCAACATATACAGCTTCACGCGAATCAAAAGGCATCTCCAAAAGCGTTGAAAAAGCAGCATTTTTTCTCTTCTGCTCTTTTAAAAGCACCAATGCATCTGCATTAAAATATTCAATTGCTGCCGGTCGAAAAGCACATTCCCTTATTCTGCAGATAAAATGTAAGGCGATATCTTCGTTTGGAGCAAAAACGGTCATGCCACAAAAAAAAGCAGGTTTTGGAATCAGTTTGATTTCAACCTCTGTAATGATTCCCAGCGTCCCTTCAGAACCGATAAACAAATCCACCAAATCCATATTTTTTTTTGCATAATATCCAGAGGCATTTTTTACATCAGGCATTGCATAACTTGGAATTTCCCCCGACAAAATTCTCCCTTGATCCGTTTGGATCACAAAAGTCCGTCCATTTGCTTTGTTTTCTCCTCTTCTGAGCAGAAAGGAATCTCCATCTGCTAAAAATATACGCAATCCTTCTATATAATTTCGCGTAGGTCCATATCGAAACGTGCGCGCACCAGAAGCGTTGTTCGATACCATCCCTCCAATAGAAGCACTCGCTTCTGTCGGATCCGGAGGGAAAAAGTATTCTTGATCTTTCCGGAATCGCTTCAAAGTTGCCAGAGATTCCTTTGACCAATCTTCGGTATCAAAATCTTTATCCGATATCATCTGACGCAATTCTGAAAGCAAAACTCCCGGTTGAACTGTCAAAAAATAATTTTTCGATTTCGGATCATATCGAAATCCTTTCACTTTATTCATCCTGCTCAAATTTAAAACATGGCCGCCTTTCGGTATGGCTCCTCCGGTGATTCCCGTACGGGCTCCCTGTACCGTGATTTTCGATTGATGATTTTTTAGTTCAAACAAAATCGCTCTCAAACTCTCTTCTGTTTTAGGAAAAGAAATCGAATCTGCTTCCCCAATCATACGGGATTCATCTTTCAAATAATCTTCGTATTCTTCGCTAAATCGTTGAATGTATTTTCCTTGCATGCTCATCTGTTCCCCTTTTTCTATAGTCTAGATATTTTTATTGAAACAGAGGAAAAAGCAACTTAAAGCATTTTCCACAGCGGATTATATAATATTATAACAGTTTCTTATCTTGTTTCAAAAATAAAAAATAAAGGCCATTGAGTTTTTCGACTCATGACCTTTATTTTATCGTCAGCTTTTTTATTCGATGCGAAATGAGCTTTTCAAAGAAACAATCCGATTAAAAACGAGTTTTTCCTTTGTCGTATATTTGGGATCTACATTAAAATATCCATGTCTAAAAAATTGAAATTTATCTTGTTTCTGTGCATCTTTCATATTGACTTCTACGAAACCCTGTGCAATTTCTAAAGAGTTCGGATTAATACAATCTAAAAATGATTTTTCTTCTTCTCCCTCTTCATCCGATAAAAGCACATCATATAGCCTAAATTCTGCAGGCAAAGCGCTATTTTTATCTACCCAATGGATCGTCCCTTTTACTTTGCGTCCTGTAAACCCTGTTCCGCTTTTCGTTTCCGGGTCGTAAGTACAGCGTAATTCCACAACATTTCCTTGCGCATCTTTGATCACTTCATTGCATCGAATGAAATAGGCGTTTTTCAATCGCACTTCATTCCCCGGGAATAAACGATAATATTTTTTAGGTGGATTTTCCATAAAATCTTCCTGCTCGATATAGATTTCCCGTGAAAAAGGAATCTTCCTCGTTCCCATTTCTGGGTTCTCAGGATTGTTCTCCGCCTCTAACATTTCTGTTTTTCCCTCAGGATAATTCGTAATCACAACCTTAAGGGGCTTTATGACCGCCATTACCCTAGGCGCTTTTAATTTTAAGTCTTCCCGAATAAAATGTTCTAACATCCGATGATCGACAATGCTATTATTTTTTGATACGCCAATCGCCCTTGCAAAATTACGAATTGCTTCCGGCGTATAACCTCTTCTACGCAAGCCGGAAATCGTAGGCATGCGCGGATCGTCCCAGCCGTCCACATAGCCTTCATCGACTAATTGTTTCAATTTCCGTTTGCTCATGACTGTATTGGTTAGATTCAATCTGGCAAATTCGATTTGTTGAGGTTGATTTTCCATTTCACACTCTCTGATGACCCAATCATAAAGAGGACGATGATCCTCAAACTCTAAGGTGCAAATCGAATGTGTAATTCCCTCAATTGCATCCTCTAATGGATGGGCAAAATCATACATCGGATAAATACACCAGCGATCCCCCGTATTGTGATGCGTCGCATGTGCAATGCGATACAAAACCGGATCACGCATATTTAAGTTTGGAGAAGCCATATCGATCTTTGCCCGAAGTACCTTTTCTCCATCCGCAAATTCTCCATTGCGCATCCGTTGGAACAAATCTAAATTTTCTTCTACCGTTCGGTTTCGATAAGGACTCTCTTTTCCCGGTGTTGTCAATGTTCCACGATACTCCCGAATTTCATCCGCCGTCAGATCACATACATATGCTTTCCCTTTTTTAATCAATAAAACAGCCCGATTGTACATCTCCTCAAAATAATCTGAAGCAAAATATAATCCATCCCATTCATACCCTAACCATTTCACATCTTCCTTGATAGATTCCACATATTCTGTATCTTCTTTCAAAGGATTTGTATCATCAAAGCGCAAATTCGTTTTTCCGTTAAACTCATCGGCTAATTCGAAATTAAGACAGATCGCTTTTGCATGTCCAATATGTAAATAACCATTGGGTTCTGGAGGAAAACGCGTAATAATTTCTTTATGTTTTCCAGACTCTAAATCCTCTATCACAATATTCCTTATGAAATTAGACATAATAGGCTTTTTTTCCATCCACATCAACCTCTCCCCGTAATTGAATCGCTTTTTTCTAGACTTTTTATCATCTGCGCGTTATGTAATAAATATACCATAAAAATTCACTTGTTTCCATGTGCCTTCTGAATATAATATACTAATTCCATATCTAAATTATTCTTTCTCATCACAAACAACGAAAGGCTACCTCTCATATCTTGCGGATTATCGGACGATCAAACGTGCCTGCTTATATGATGATTTTGCTTTCAATGTTTTTTGCATCTGCGTATTCTTCTAAGAGTTCCTTCGCATAATCGAGGTATTGTTCTAAATCGTCCGCTCCATGAAAAGAAATTCGATTCATTAATATTTTTTTCGTTTCCATAGTAACCATTGTCCGTTCCGAATCGCTCGTAGCACTACCAAAAGCGCCTATCCTGTCGGAAAGAACAGGGAGGTTTTCGATATTTAAAGCTCCTCTTCCAATCCCTATATAATCTTCATCTTTTCTTCCTATTCTAAATGTAATCGAAGGAACTAGTTTTTCAATATCGTATGTTCCTATGGAATCAAAAAAAACGATTGAAAGCAAATTATTGATATCAACGATATTATTGATCGAATCAATTTCTTTTCCTTTGAGTATCCGTCGAAGCAAGGATTCTGAAGATAATCGATATCGGGTAGGGTCCTTCCAGAATTTTCTATAAGCCTCTCGAGATTCTTTGTTATTGGGAAGATGCGCTATCTGCTCCAAGGAAATCTCCTCTTTTAATTGCCTGAAGCGATGCGTTATAACTTCCCAAAGACCAGGATCATGCTGCTTAAGATTAAAGTCAACCTGTATGCAAGCCAGTGCCACATCAGGCCAAATATGCTTCAATTCGTCAGAAATGTGAATCTCTACCAATTTTTATTTCACTCCCATTATCAGCGCAGATTTTTTTCGTATTTTCTTATATATACTGCTCCAATTGGATATCTTTTGCCACTTGCTGCAGCAACTGAAAAGATCCGATACGTGCATCCGCTGCTCTTGTATTATTATAATATATCTTTCCTAAAATACAAAGAAACCCTGTACCAAAATTAATTTGATACAGGGCGATATCTATTAAAATTCTTGGTTTGAATCATTTCCATGTCAGCTTTGTATCACTTTTTTCTTCATTTGAAGGAAAAAGTTTTTATTGTTTTTCAATCCCGATGTCGATTTTAGAACTTCCTGATAGATATCCTGCTTTGCGTAAAGATGGAATTACTTTTGTCGCTGTCCATGCTATCAAAATGCTAAGAAAAATATCTTGTAGAATAAACGGGAAAAATCCTAATTTTAATGCTGTTATAAATGTAATC
>JAMNXX010000105.1 GCA_023623095.1 Bacillota bacterium
GTTATCTTATCTCGTATCGGATGGGTAAGGGTTTTTTCATTGTAGTGCGGTCTGCCGTTTTTCGATTCGGGATATTTTTGTTTGACTGCCGGAGGCTGCTTGACCGGTTCTTCTCCCGGATTGGGTTCCAAAGACCCTTCCTCCCCATAGGTGAACTGCCAACCGATTCCTGCCCATAGGAGCAGTCCGATGAAAAGGACGCACAGAAAATATTTTCTTTTCATGTATTTCCCTGCAGTGCCTGCAGGCTCTCCCCCTTCCTGACAAGATCACGCTAATTTTTTCTATCATCGTGTCCTTAAATGTATCGACTTTTTTTCCTATTTTATTTATCTTTCTTTCCATTTTATCAGATATTTCCCTATTGTTTTGTTTCAATTTGGTTACAGTAGTACAAAATGGATAGGGATTTATAGAAACCGCAGGATTCGGGATAGTTCTCTTGACACCTTGAATGAAAGAATGGGCTTGTGTTAAAATGAAGGAACATATTGGAAGGCAAAGGAGGAATGGTGATGACCAAAAGAAAAAAATTTCTTTTGATTTTAGGTATGACAACCGTATTCTTGTTGGGAACAATGGTCGGTTCTGCTTCTACATATAGCAAGAAAATTACCGCATGGTTTTATCCCATCCGGATCTATGTAGACAGCGTTCCGATGAGTCTTTCCAGTCCGGCATTTATTTACAACAATTATACATATGTACCGATCCAGGATGTTGCAAAGCATTTGAACTACAAAACCCACTGGAATAATGCCACCAAGCGGCTGAATCTCTATTCCCATGAGGGCAGAAACTTGAGTATGAATGCCTTAAAAAGTGAGCTGGAACAGAAAATTTTTGAAGTTTCGAAGCTAAAGTCCGAGATTAGCCGATTGAAAACGCAGTTAGGCATTCGAGAAGATGTAAATGCCCCCGGCACAATTTCCAGCAATAACGATAAGTTAAGGATTCTTCGGGATCTCTTCGAAGAAAAATACGATCGCCACCGCAATAACGGAAGAACGCTTTATTTTGAGAAATATCTCCTTTCTCAGCTTTCAGACGATAGGATCCGCGTTTACATTTACGGAAATTTTTCGAGGGGATCGAATGAATGGAGAAATATAAAAACGTCGGTTTTTGAGGATTTTCTGGATGATATCTGCCTGGAAGTCAATCGGATGTTTAATGAAGACATCATCATCATCGTCTATGATAAGGATAGGAGCAGCATCGCAGAATATTCCTATGACCGAAAAAAGGATAAGCTGACAAGAGATTATCTTTACAGAGGTTCGGGAAGCAGCAGAACGCTTACCCTAGACGATATGGAAGAAATATTGGAAGAAGATTTCGAAAGGCATCACAATAACGGCGAAAGGCTGGAGTTTGAAACATATGATTTGATCAGATTGTCCAGCGGAAACATCCGCGTACGGATGTACGGAGATTTCAGCCGAGACAGCAGTAAATGGAAATACCTGAACCGATCCGATTTTGAAGATTTTATGGAAAGTATATGCGAAAGAATCAATGACGACTTCGAAAATGATATTGAGATCACCGTTTATGACAGAAACAATCAAATCCTCGCTGAATATAAATATGATTTCGATCGGGGACGATTGTCTCGAGATTATTTTTATCAGCCACGCAATTAAACAGCCTGAAAAGAAGCGGAGCGGGCTCATATATTCGTAAAAAAACAAAGATTCGCGGAAAGCACATCTGGGTTCCAATAAAAGATTCGAGAAAAGCAGCTCTTCAAAATTTCTGAAAATCCTACCGCTGCCTACCGGACGTCCTGTCCAATATCATTTGTAGGGGCGAGCTGTCCTCGCCCGAAAAATAGGGAGCGGGCAGTCGAAGACCGCCCCTACAAAAATCAAGCGTAAAGGTTTCTAAAACCTGCCGTAGGGGTGACCGAAGGTCACCCCTACAAATTATATTGGACTGGCACTTTTCGTGAATCCTTCTGCATTTTCGCATTCATACAAAAGCAAAATTGGAAAAGGAGGATATTTCAGCACCTCTGACGGAAAAATCAGATTCAGCCGCCAGAATAGATGCAGGAGGCCGTCCGGTTGATATGGATCAGTCCAAAGAAAAACGGTATCCCGTACAGGATCTGCTGGAGAAACAGGTGAAAAATATTCTTTTCTATTTCTTTTTCTGTTGGTTTTCCGGCCACTTTCTCCCTCGGAACTTTCTTCTTCATCCGGATGATCGCTTTCTCCGGAGTCTTCCTCCTCATCCCTTTCTTCCTCTTTTTCCCCCTTATTCGTCTCCTCCTCTTCAACGATGAAAATCGATAAGGCTTTTGAAGGAAACTGAGGCAATTCATACCGATAGGTCAATCCATCTTCCTCCGAAAAGAGAAATCGCATTTTGGGGCTCTCCATTTCCCATTCCATGTGTTCGCACATATCCTCTTCCAGAATCCACCGGCTTCTTTCGCTCAACCCCACAAATGCTTTTCCTTCTTTTAATGCCTGAAATCGGATAACCCCCATCCTTTTTTCCTCTCCGCTGAGCAGTTCTGCATTTTTCCGCAGTGCAAATAAAAATTTGCATCGATTTTCTTCATCCTGCATTTCTTGTATGCTTTCATTTTCTTTTTGGAGATCCAGTATTTCTTCCTGGGAAAGCAGAAGTTGTTTGGAGAGCAGCTGCAGTCTTTCTTTATCATAAACGACAACAATATCCCCGCCTGCGATATTGGAAAGTTCTTTCCCTACGATTTCAACAGAAAATTCTTCCCCAACGGAAATCTCCTGTGAACTCGGATATAAGAGCAAACTGCTTTCCTGCGCATGCGCGGAAAAAGGAAAAGCCAGAAAAAGCAGCCATGCACAAATCTTCCAGATCCTTCTCATGACGACTCCCCCTTTTACTCGATCCACCTGCGAATCAATGCGACAGCATCTAAAAGGTCTATCCTTTGATCCGGTTGGATGTCATAGATCCAATTTTCCGCATCGATATCGGCACCGATTTGCCTGCATAATTCCTGCAAATCTTCCCGTGTATAGGGTTCCCCTTGAAACCTTCTGAAATCCGGAAAGAGCGCCCATGGTTCAACAGAAAGTTTTTCGAGATCGATGATTTCCGCAGGTCCTTCTTTTCTTCCCCACCAGTTGTACCGAAAATCCAGCTTCCCCGTTCCGGAGTAGGCGATCGCATCCGAAAAATCTTTAAGGATATGATTTCGGTGAAAACGGCTGTTTTGTCCTTCGCGGCTCACAATAATCTTTCCCTTCTGAGGATCACAAAAAACATTTTCAAAAACATCCATCTCCGTATCCTCTCCGCCTGCCATCAATACAAGAGAATATCCTTCAAAACGATTTCCGCTGAGTACGCCCTGAATATTTTTTAATCTCATATTTTTGGATATAGCTGTATTCACTAAAAAATGATTTTGATGGAACACCACGGATTTTTCTCCGGCAGTATTTGGGGCAATTTCTATATTTCCATTGTGTACTTGGCTGTTTTCCATATGAATTGAAAAATCTTTATCGGAATTAATAAATAGAGGATAACACCATTCAAACCGACAACCCGATATTTCTATCCGATCTGCATGCCCACCGATGACGGCTGCATTTGAGCCAATGGCATATACCCCGTCCAGCCGGAATCGGGATATATTTTTCAGATCAAAAACTGTTTTATCTTGGACGCTCGTGCCAAGTTTCAGCGTCGGCTCCAAAGGATTTAGGGATCGAATCGTTAGGGAACGGTCGATCGGAAAGCTTTTGGTAATATCAGCCGGTTTCCCAAGGTAAAGGGTTCCGCCTTCTTCTACATGCCCCAAAGCTTGTCCGAAATCAGAAAAATGATTCTCCCCCGGTTCATCATCATAGTAAACACAGGCATACATTTTGGGCTCTTCTTCCGATTTGACGGCTCCCCCCGCCAGATTGTCCTCCCGGCTTTCGGTTTGCACGTTGCTCCGATCTGTGTTTTCTGCCTGTGCATGGCCAGAGGCATCGTATACTTTTTCTGAAACAGTGGGTTCGTCCTGAGCTTCTGCGATCATGCCCAGACAGAATAAGAAAATAAAAAAGGAACTTGTCAGAAAAAGTTTCTTTTGAAACATTCTATCTTTTTTCCTCCTTTTTTCCTGTTTCTTCAAATTATAGCATGAATCGAGCATTTTATTGGAAAATAATTCCTCGTTTTTTCGACATTGCTTCTTCTCTATAAGGATATATCCCTCAAAAGCAATGCAGAAAAAGTGAGGAATCCGTTTCGCAGCCAAGCCTTTTTTATGTCATCTGGATGAAATTAAAAAACCGAGGAGTTGACTTTCCTCGGTTTGAATCGTTCTATACAGAATCAGCCGGTTTACGGATTTTGATTTCTCTCCATTCCTATTTTGAACTGATAGATGAAAAACAAATTGAAGCATGGGATCAAAAGCATCCTACATAATCTGGATGTTCAGGCGATTTTTGCTCTCCGTCAGCCCTTCCAGCTTGATTTCGTATTCGATATAGATATTTCCTTTGTTGGCATCGCTGATCGCATAGGTTGCGCGCTTGGTATGCACTTCTAAATCAAGGTCGCCATAAGGAGTGCTGTAACTGGCAGCATACCGCTTCCCCTGCTCAAATATCATTTCTGAAACCGTAGGTCCGAACCGCTTCAGGAATATTTTCTTTTCTGTAAGCTTGACAGTCGTAACGCAGCCCTCCATTCCGGATAATTCCGTTTCCTTATAGACAAGATAAATGGCATTTGGCTTGTTGTAAAACTTGCCTTCCGTCACCATTTCGATAATGCTTTCCTCTCCATCCGCATTTGTTTGAATGCCTTCTATCCTCAATAGTACATCTTTCATTATTCCACCCCTTTTGTGTATTGCCGCCAATTGTGATATAACGAATAAAAAAGAGTCCTTGGTCGGTTTTTTCCAGCGCTTTATCGTATCAATTTCATCTTATGAATTTCATTGGAGTACAAGCTTGGTTAAAATCTTATTAAAGCATTTCTGCTAGCGAATCCGATTCCTTTTTTTGTCCTCATATCTTTCCAGAGCCAGCGCGATCAGCCGATCGATCAATTTCGAATAAGGAAGTCCTGTAGCTTCCCACAGAAGCGGATACATGCTGTATTTTGTAAAACCGGGCATGGTATTGATCTCGTTTACATATACTTTCATCGTTTCTTTTTCCAAGAAAAAATCAACCCTTGCCAGCCCTGCGCAGTCAATCGTTTTGTATACCTGAATCGCCATCCGGCGAATTTCTTCCGCTTTTTCTTCTGGGATATCTGCCGGAATGCACAGCTTCGATTTTCCATCATCCAAGTATTTTGCCTGATAATCATAAAATTCATTCGAAGGAAGGATTTCCCCTACGACAGAGGCCTTCGGTTCTTCATTGCCCAATACCGCACATTCGATTTCCCTGCAATTGACAGAAGCTTCGACGATGATTTTTCTGTCGTATTTTGCAGCTGTCTCTAACGCATACAGCAGTTCCTCACGGTTTCGAGCTTTTGTAATTCCTACGCTGGAACCCAGGTTCGCAGGTTTTACAAATACCGGATAATTCAAATGAGCTTCTATCTGCTCCACGCAATCCGCCGGATTCTCTTCAATCTGATTTCTTAAAAACATCAGAAAATCCGATACAGGAAGCCCTGCCTGTTTGAAAAGTTTTTTTGCAATCACTTTATCCATCCCTGTGGAAGAAGCAAGCACACCTGCCCCTACATAAGGAATATCCGCCATTTCAAAAAGCCCCTGGATCGTTCCGTCTTCTCCAAATGGTCCGTGCAGTACAGGGAAAAGGACATCCACCTGCTCTTTTAAATAAGAGGAGGTTCCGACTACTGAAAAGCGGTATGTATCCGGATCTTTTTTCATCTGTTCTCGAGCAATCCTCTCCCATTCACCCGTTTCGATCAAATCGATCGGGCCATCGTACAGAAGCCATTCTCCTTTCTTGGTAATCCCGATAAGCAGCGTATCGTACTTGTTTGGGTCCATTGCGCGAAGAATGGATGTTGCTGACATCAAAGATATCTCATGTTCTCCGGACTTTCCCCCAAATATGATTCCGACTCTCATTTTGTTTCCCATTCCTAAAGCCTCCAATTAAAAATTCCTAATTTGATAATATCTATTTTATTCTATACGGTTGGACGTTATTAATCAAGATTGAATAATATACCATATCCTTTTAGAGGAACAACTTTGTTTCTGTCAGCCCCATCATATGAAAGCGCATGTTGATTTTGAAGAAGTGCACTCCTACTTGACCGCATTCCGCAAATACCTCTTGAAATATCAATGAAAAAAGACAGACGGCATCTCCTTGGGCGATTCCGTCTGTCTATAAAATTTCCTTATGACAGCCCCCTCCAGCTGCCTTTTTATATTCACAGTTTGCAATGAGCCCTTATCGATTAAATCCGACAATAAGGACAAACCGCAGTGTATTTATCTTTAAATGTTGAAGAATGTTTTGATTTAGATGGTAAGGGTGCCATTTTCATTTTGGATCAACTTCAATATCTTTTCTTCTTCCCCCGTATCCGCGTTGATGTAGATTAAAAATAAATCTCCCTTATACGTTGCCTGAAATTCATAGCAATAAATTTCTCTCAAGGATTGGGTAGGGATATAGCAAAGTCTCGGTGATCCTTTCAGCTCCGCTTGAGGGGATATTTTTTCCTGTGCCTGCTCCGGTGTAAGGAGGGGCTTTTCTATAGGTCGCTCATAGTTGTTCGTCAAAAATTGCGTTGCATCAAATCCTACAATCTCTCCGTTGTCCAATGCGACTTTTACCTTGATCAGGTCCGGATACATTACCACATCATCTTGCTGATAAGCATAATTGATTAGAACAGCATTACCATATTTTACTGTATAAGTAGAGATCATATTTTTGTATCCTTTTTCCTCCAGAAATTTAGATGCCCGCTGAACGGCTTGTTTCCGGGACAGCTTTGCTTCTTTGATATCTCGATTATTCAGGATCCACGCCACATATCCATTTGTCTGAGAAATATCGATGTAGACCGGATTTCCTTTCCCGTCTGCTTTGTTTTGCGGAATGACTTCAAAGCTATATGTGTCTACTCGCCCCCGGCCATCGGTCAAACTTTCTACTCTTTGAATCTTTGCATTTCCAAGAAATTCTTTGACTTTCTTTTCTGCTGTTTCACGAGAAACTTTTTTTCCTTTTAGCCTCGGACGCACGCCCTCGGAAACGTGATCCGAAAATGGGCCATCATAGATCAGTTCGGGATATTCTACCATTCGTTCTTCAAACTGAGCAAATTTAACCTGGATGGGGTTTTGCTTCTCTGCATCTTCATTTAGTTTCGTATTTGCCTTTCTCTTTAATTCATCTTTCCAAACCACATCTTTTAATACCTTTTCATGAAGCTCCCTTAAGCTCTGGGTGAGTTCAAGGGAATAATTGTGGAG
>JAMNXX010000208.1 GCA_023623095.1 Bacillota bacterium
CTTTTTTCTGCATCTCATTTAAATGATCATATTGTTTTTCGATAATTCTATCCCTCAATCGGCAGTATTTTCTACCAAGCTCTCTCATCTAACCACCTGCTCTTCCACTTTTTCTTATACGCTTTCAATAGTATATCATAAATTTTTAAAAAAACTATTGACAAAAAAGGCGAGTCATCTTATAATCATATCAATATTAATAATTCAAAACGATGAGCAAGAATAGTAAGTATATTCAAAGAACATAGAGAATCGGTGCTGGTGGAAATCCGATATCGATGAATATACCGAATGGGCTTGCGAGTGGACGCCGAAAATATTAGTAGGCAACACGGGTATCTCCCGTTACAGAGATAGGGTATCGGATAGGTTTCCTGTACCTGTTAAAGTGGATCGTCATTTTGATGATCAATTGAGGTGGCACCGCGCAAAAAGCGTCCTCTATGTGCATGAAGCATGTAGAGGATTTTTTTATTGATAAGAAAAAAATAAATTCCGGGATTTATGCCCTCGGATGGATTTGGCCAAATCCAGTTAAAAATAAAATCTACTCAGACAGCATCGCAATCTATCAAAAAAATAAAAATGAGAATCAATCTGAAAAATCGAAAAATAGAAAGAGAGGTTTTTGAAAATGAAAAATAATGGTGGCTATTTTGGAGAATTTGGAGGCGCTTATGTGCCGGAACCACTGAAAAAGGTCTTAAAGGAAGTCGAGGAAAATTTCTATCGATATATTGAAGATCCTGAATTTATCAAGGAATTAAATTATTATCACAAGCAATACAGCGGAAGGGAAAACCCGCTCTATTTCGCCCAAAACCTTACGGAAAAATTAGGCGGGGCAAAGATTTATCTCAAGCGTGAAGATCTCAACCATACAGGGGCGCATAAGATCAATAACACATTGGGGCAGGCGCTCCTCGCCAAAAAAATGGGCAAAAAAAGGATCATCGCTGAAACCGGAGCCGGCCAGCACGGTGTAGCAACGGCTACTGTATGTGCGCTCTTCGGAATGGACTGCACAATCTATATGGGAGAAGTGGATACCAAAAGACAAGCGCTCAATGTATTCCGTATGGAATTGTTAGGTGCAAAAGTTGTTCCGGTAACTTCCGGAACGGCTACACTCAAAGATGCAGTGGACGCCGCTTTAAATGATTTTGTAGAAAATGCCGACACAACCTTTTACCTGTTGGGATCCGCAGTCGGTCCGCACCCGTATCCGACCATGGTTCGAGAATTCCAAAGCATCATCGGAATCGAAGCACGAAGACAGATATTAGAAGCAGAAGGAAGGCTACCCGATTACGTCATCGCTTCTGTGGGGGGAGGCAGCAATTCTATCGGACTCTTCCATCCTTTTGTTCAAGATAAAGAAGTAAAAATAGTAGGAGTTGAACCGGCAGGCAAAGGATTAGACACCGATATGCATGCAGCATCTTTGACAAAAGGCTCGGTTGGAATCATCCACGGCTTTAAATGCTATGTCCTCCAGGATGAAAAAGGAGAACCCCTTCCCGTACACTCTATCGCAGCAGGATTGGATTATCCGGGAGTAGGTCCGGAGCACAGCTATTATAAACAAACAGGCAGAGCCGAGTATGTTGGAATTACAGATAAGGAAGCATTAGATGCATTCTTTGCCCTATCCCAAACGGAAGGAATCATCCCTGCTATTGAAAGTGCACATGCCGTTGCATACGCAATGAAACTTGCGAAAGAACTATCTCCTGAAGATATCTTAATTGTTTGTCTTTCCGGAAGAGGGGATAAGGATGTGGCTCAAGTAAAAGAAATGATGGAAAATAATTCTATCACCGATACCCAGTACACAATTGCTTAGAATTGAAAAATATCCTTTATAAACGCAATAAATTGTGGTACAATTTAGGAAGAAATAACCATATTTCTTCCTTTTCTTTACATCTAGAAGTTTCCGTCTGACTTTTTTAAAATGCAATCGAAATCCCAAATTGCAAATGATAAAAATTATTTCAAAGGGGTCCTCAGCATGAAACGGGTATCTTTATACAAAAAAAAATATCGCGTGCAGTTAAGTGATGTGGATTTTACAAGAAAATTAAAACTGAGCACATTATTTAACTATTTCCAGGAAACTGCAAGCATGGCATCAGATAATCTAGATATGGGTATCGACACATTGGAACAAAAATATGGCGTTGCATGGGCACTGATTCGCGTTGGGGTAGAGATTATCCGGAATCCCGACTGGAATGAAGAAATCATCATTGAAACATGGCCTCCGGAACCAAATAAATTTGATTTCCCAAGGGATTTCATCGTGCGGGATTTGGACGGAAATCCCATCATTAAGGCAATCTCCACTTGGATTATATTTGATCTGAAGACAAGAAAAATCAGAAAAAGTGAAGTCATTGAGCCCAATTATCCTGAAAAAACAAAAAAAAGGGCCTTGGACTGGGAATTGGGAAACCTCAAGCATTTTGGAAACCTCCAGCCCGTCTATAAAAAAGTCATCGGATACAGCGATATCGACTTCAACGGGCATCTCAACAATTCAAAATACATCGATTTTATGATGGACTGTTTCTCGGTGGAAAACCATAAAAAATATTCCGTTCGCTCCATGCAGATCAACTACATCAACGAAGCGCTTCCCGGAGACACGCTGGTATTGTTGAGAGATATATCGGATATCGATGAAAATTACATCTATATTGAAGGAATCAATGAAAAAGATAATAAAGCCATCTTTAAGGCAAAGATAAGGATTCAACCAAAAAATGAAATTTGAAAAATTCAAATGAAAACCCTGCATGATTATCCATGCAGGGTTTTGATATGCATACAGCTACTGCGCAGCCACCTCTTTTTGAATCTTCAGCCCTTTTTCATCCGCATCGATGATAATTTGATCTCCATCTTGAATGTCTCCTTTGATTATCTTTTTTGCAATTTCTGTTTCCACATGTTTTTGTAAATATCGTTTAACCGGGCGGGCCCCATAAACGGCTGAATAGGCTTCGCCGGCAATGCGCTCTTTTGCTTTTTCGCTAAGAGAAAGCCGGATATCCCGTTCGAGGAGCCTTCTCTGAATATCTTTTATGCTCAAATCAATGATCTTGATAATTTCCGACTTGGTGAGCGGTTTAAACAGCACGATTTCATCGATTCGGTTCAAAAACTCAGGGCGGAATGATTGCCTCATCTCGGCACGGACAGCCTCCTTGGCTTCCTCCGTAATTTCTCCTGTTTGATCGATCCCTTCGAGAAGATAGCGGCTTCCAATATTGGATGTCATGATGATAACCGTATTTTTAAAATCTACCGTTCTGCCCTGACTGTCCGTCAGCCTTCCATCGTCCAAAAGCTGAAGCAATATGTTGAACACATCCGGATGGGCTTTTTCAATTTCATCAAACAAAATCACCGAATAGGGCTTTCTTCGGACAGCTTCTGTCAATTGTCCTCCTTCCTCATACCCTACATATCCCGGAGGAGCCCCGACCAATCTCGATACAGAAAATTTCTCCATATATTCGCTCATATCGATCCGAACCATGTTGTCCTCGCTGTCAAACAATGCTTCCGAGAGGGATTTTGCCAGCTCTGTCTTCCCCACTCCCGTAGGCCCTAAGAAGATAAAGGATCCGATGGGCTTGCGAAGATCTTTCAAACCGGATCGGGCACGAATAACCGCATCCGCTACAGCGCTTACCGCCTCATCCTGTCCGATCACTCGTTGGTGAAGGATTGCATCCAAGCGCAGCAGCTTTTCTCTTTCTCCTTCTACCAGCTTGCTGACAGGGATCCCTGTCCACTTGGACACGATTTCAGCAATTTCCTCTTCTGTCACTTCCTCCTTTACCAACCTTCTTTCCCCTGCTGTCTCCTGCTTTTCCTTTTCCTGATCCAGCTTTTTATAAAGTTCAGGCAGCTTTCCATGCTGAAGAACAGCAAGGCGATCGAGATCATATCGTCTTTCCGCTTCTTCAATCTCTCGCTTGGTTGATTCGATATCCTGTTTGATCTGCTTGATTTTCTGAATATTTTCTTTTTCCAATTCCCATTGGACCTTCATCTCTCCGGCCTTTTCTTTCAATTCGAGGATCTCTTTTTCAAGTGCCTCCAGCCGGTTAGCAATCGCCGGATTATTTTCTTCCTTTTTCAGCGCCTGCCGTTCGATCTCCAGCTGCATGAGCTTTCTGCTAATTTCATCAAGCTCCGCCGGCATGCTGTCGATCTCCGTTCGTAACATGGCAGCCGCTTCATCCATTAAGTCAATCGCCTTGTCCGGTAAAAATCGATCGCTGATATAGCGATCCGATAATACAGCACACGCAATGATCGCATCATCGGTAATACGCACCCCATGATGAATTTCAAATCGTTCCTTCAGTCCTCTCAATATCGATATGGTGTCTTCAACGGTAGGCGGCTCTATCAGCACTTTCTGAAATCTTCTTTCCAATGCCGCATCTTTCTCAATGTATTGCCGATATTCATCCAATGTGGTTGCACCGATGCAGTGAAGCTCTCCCCTTGCCAACATCGGTTTTAAGATATTTCCTGCATCCATCGCTCCTTCTGCTCTTCCCGCACCGACGATATTGTGGATCTCATCGATAAAAAGGATAATCTCCCCATCTGATTTTTGGATCTCCTTTAGGACTGCTTTGAGCCTCTCTTCAAATTCTCCTCGGAATTTTGCGCCTGCAATCAATGCCCCCATATCCAGTGCAAAAATTTTTTTGTCTTTTAGCCCTTCCGGCACATCTCCGTTTAAAATTCGCTGTGCCAGTCCTTCTGCAATGGCTGTTTTCCCGACACCAGGTTCCCCTATCAGTACCGGATTGTTCTTCGTGCGCCTCGATAAAATCCGAATCACATGACGAATTTCGCTGTCCCTTCCAATCACCGGATCCAGCTTTCCTTGACTTGCCATTTCTACTAATTCTCTTCCGTATTTTTTCAAAACATTGTACGTATCTTCCGGATTCTGAGAAGTGATCCGCTGATTTCCCCGCACTTTGTTTAACGCTTCCAAGAAATTTTCCCGATGAATACCGTACCGCTGAAAAATTCGTTGGGATGGCGTCCCTTTCTCGTTCAAAAGCGCCAGATATAAATGCTCTACTCCTGTATATTCATCTTTGAAACGCTTGGAAATATCCTCGGCATCCAGAAGGATTTTATTAAAGCGCCGAGTCGCATAAACAGAAGCAGCGCCTGCTCCATATACCTTTGGAATCTTTTTGATTTCGTCTTCCAAATCTTTGATGATCAGCAAAACATTTTTTTCCATATATTGAAGCAATTTTGGGATCCAGCCTTCTTCCTGCGTCAGCAGAGCAAGATGCAGATGCTCTCCGTCGATCTGCTGCTGTTCTTCCCGAATCGCGATCTCCTGTGCAGATGCAATGGCCTGCTGTGCTTTTTCTGTAAATCTATCGATATTCATAAGTCGCCCTCCTCATTTTTCTTGCTTCTCTTCTATATTTTTACTTTTTATATGGACTGTACATCATATAAATTATATGATCATAGGGATGTTTAACAGCTGCCCTACGATGAAGGACGAAATGTAGAAACTTCTCGTAGTTTCTCATACAACTCCCTCTCTTTTTCTGTCAAAACGGGAGGATTCATGATCCGGACTCGAATATACAAGTCCCCATGCTTTCCCTTCAAATCTTTATAACCCCTACCGGCAATCTTGATCTTTTTATCTGTCTGAATCCCTGCAGGAATCTTTACTTTAATCTTTCCCGTCAATGTTTCTACAAGGGCCTCTGTTCCTAAAGCTGCCTCCCAGGGAGTCAAGTCCAATGTTGTAATTAAATCTAACCCATCCAGCTCAAATCGGCTATCGGGTTGAAAACGAATTTGTATATACAGATCGCCGTTTCTTCCTCCTCTGGTTCCAGGCATTCCTTGACCCGCAATCTTGATCTTTTTCCCCGGGGAGATTCCTGAAGGAATTTTAACCGCAATGGTCTTCCGCTCTCCACCTATCTGAAGGGAAATATTTCGGCTATGCCCTTCATAACCTTCTTTTAAGGAGATTTCCATTTCGGTCTGAACATCCTGGCCTTTTGCCGCTGCGGATCGAAATCCGCTAAATCCACTAGAGCCCCACTCCCGATCCCTTCCCAAAATATCCCCTATATCGAAACCGTCTTCTCCAAAGAACAGATTGAAAAAATCGCTGAAATCATTGCTACCGGCATGATACGTATAGCGAAAATTTCCAAAGCCGAATTGAGAAGGATCAAAATCCGCTCCATTTTCAAATTGAAATGCCTGCCCGAATTGATCATATTTTTTGCGCTTCTCTTCATCGCTCAGCACTTCATATGCCTCATTGATCTCTTTAAATTTTTCCTCCGCTTTTTTATCTCCCGGATTTGCATCCGGATGATATTTCTTGGCCAGTTTTCGATAAGCCCGCTTGACATCCGATTGAGAAGCGTTTTTATCAATCCCTAAAATTTTATAATAATCTTTGTATTCCATACGCTCCAACTCCTATCAAACCGTTTGCTAAAAATCCTTGCTTCGCAAAACAAAACTGCTGATAAAGATTCTGCATGAATTTCATATTTTCGTTCAAACGATTCCTGCAGAAAAGTGCAGACAACGAAATATATATTGACTTTCTTTGACTTTCATTATTATTATATCCCCTTTTCCTAGCAAAAATCAATCCTTTTTTTCTATTTTTTCCTTCATTTTCTTTTTTAAAATAAAAAACAAGGGAAACCGGTTTTCTTGCCTTTTTTCCCTTGTTCTCTAGATGATATATTTAATCTCTCGATTCGCAAATAATTGTTCTATCTCCTGTTTGAAAAATTTTTTTATTTCATCTAAATCTTCTTTTGGATATAAATATTTTCCATAGCCAAACTGTCCGTATTTAAACTTCCTTTTTTCTTCCTCCATGGACAGCTTGGTTTCCGGAAATATCTGAAGTATCCTGTTTTTGGCTGTCATCGTATAGCGGTGGGATATGACCTCAAATGCAACTGGAGATTTTAAATCCTTCGGAAGCCTCCTACTTAATTGCAGCAGTAGATCATGGTATTCTTCCTTCCAATTTGGATAAATAAAAACAGGAGCAATTAAAAAGCCAATCGGATAGCCTGCTTGTGCCGCCGCAATGCTTGCCTCGATTCTTTTATCACAACTGGCGGTAAAATGTTCATATGAATCAATGATAGAAGCGGTGTTGAGGCTAAATCGAATTTCCGTATGCCCATTATGCGCAACATTTAAAAATGTATCTATATCATTATATTTCGTTACAAATCGAAAACGCGCGTTTT
>JAMNXX010000005.1 GCA_023623095.1 Bacillota bacterium
ATATAATTAATGTTCGTAAATTGTTTCTGTGCTCTATTCCCTTCTTGTCCACCCCCATTCAATCTTCTATATTTTATCACCAAAGCCAAAAAGGAGACAGGTAATTTGATTCCCTGACTCCTTTCTTTGAAAACGATCCAGCCAATATTTTATTGAAAAATAACCGCTACAGATCGAATAAATATGATTAAAATTGCAATGGGAGAAATAAATTTGACCAAAAATACCCATATCGGTGCTAAACCAAATGCATGCCTTCCTCCGCTCGTAATTTCGTAGAGTGCTTTTTTTGTTCCCCATACCCAGCCTACGAATATGCATAATAACATCCCACCTAAAGGAAGCAGCACATTGCTGGCAATAAAATCATAAGTATCAAAGAAGCCAAGCCCGGGGAGCAAAGTAATATCTGACCATACGCCCATCGAAAGCGAAGCCGGAACACCAGCCAAATAGATAACAACAGCCATCGTGATTGTAGCGGCAGCCCGAGACCATTTCCATTGATCCACAAAATAAGCAACAACGACTTCCAATAAAGATATGGCTGAAGTTAACGCTGCAAATAAGACTAATAAGAAAAATATAAAAGCAAATATACTTCCAAGAGGCATCTTGGAAAATACTGCGGGCAGCGTTACGAACATCAGTCCAGGTCCCTGCCCCGGCTCAAATCCAAAAGCAAATACGGCCGGTAAAATCGCAATCCCTGCAAGCAAGGCAATAGACGTATCGATCAGTACAATCGACAATGCACTTTGCGGCAGATTTGTATCCTTCCTTAAATAACTACCATAGGTAATCATGCAACCCATTCCTAAACTAAGTGAAAAGAACACCTGCCCCATTGCATCCAGGAAACTTCTTGCAGTAAACTGTGAAAAATCAGGAGTGAAAAGAAATTGCAATCCCTTTGAAGCCCCCTGCAGCGTAACGGAGCGAATAGATAAGATAATGATCATAATAAATAATGTAGGCATCATTATCTTATTTGCCTTTTCAATTCCTCCGCTGATTCCTCTAAAAACAATCACCAATGTCATCCCCATAAATATCGCATGATACAAAAGAGGCGTTACCGTATTCGATATCAATGTACCAAACATATCCCCGAAAAGTTCCGGATTCGATTGGCTCAAAACCCCTGTTACCGATTTGATGATATAGCTGACCACCCAGCCTCCCACAACGCTATAAAAAGAAAGGATTAAAAAACCTGCCAGCACACCCAATCCGCCTACCCAGCCCCAATTTCTTCGCAGTGTTCTGTAAGCGCCAAAAGCATTCAACTGAGTATGTCTCCCCAATGTAATTTCTGCCAGCATTACCGTAAATCCCATGAGCAAGACAATAAGGATATAGACCACTACGAAAGCGCCACCGCCATTTTTCCCCGCAAGATATGGGAACTTCCATATGTTCCCAAGCCCTACCGCAGATCCGGCTGCAGCCAAAATGAATCCGATTTTAGAACCCCATTGTCCTCGTGTTCCTGTTTGACTCGATTTTTCCATCATATTCCTCCTCAATTAAAATTTGATGATGATAGGAGAAAGAGAATAATAAAATCCGTTTCACTCCTTTCTTTTTAGAAAATTTTGTTGCATCCCGCTCATGGCCCGATGTCAAAATTTTAAAATTATTATATCTTATTCTCTTAAAATATTCAATATTTCAATTATTTTGAAATGTTTTGAAGTAAATCTATCCCTATTTCCCTTTTATTCATTTTTATTCTTATGAAATGGGCATCAGCGCTTAGCGCTATCTCGTCTTCTATTGGAAGGTATTAAAAATCACAACTTGATTAAATATTTTAAATTGTCCCTATTTTTCGACTTTATTTTCTTTGTTTTTTCGTTATAATTGGGATAGAAGCCGATTCGAAAGATGAAGCGATATTTGTATTTTTGAATCCTTCTTTTTATCCGTATCATGCTTAGCCGATGTCCAATCTATCGAAAAGGCATATTTTAAAAAGAAAGGATGATGTTATGAAAACCAAAAAAATCCTATCCGTTCTTTTAGCCTTCGTATTAATCCTCTCATTCACCGGCGGCTGTGCTGCAAACAATCAAGAATCCTCACCTGAAAATGCAATCAATCCTGATGTGGAAGCTTACCTGTCAAAGATAGACCCAGAATACGGCTATCAAATTGCAGAAAAATTATCCGGGAAAGAATTTATGAATAATCCGGAACTAGGCGGCAGAACTGCAGGAAGCGATGCAGAACATAAGGTAGCCGATCTCCTCGTAGAAGAAATGAAGGCCATTGGTCTCACCGATGTGAAAAAAGAAGCGTTTCCGGTAGACAAGTGGCAGTTTAATTCTTCTGAACTGAAAATTCTAGAGCCGGCCGGAGAAGAGAAAGTATTGAAGCCATATTCCTATGCCTCCGGGGGCACTCCTGAAGAAGGAATCGAAGCAGAATTGGTCTACGTCGGAAAAGGAACAAAACAAGACTACGAGGGAATCGATGTCAATGGCAAAATCGTTTTGGTGGACATCGACATGGGGGAAGAATGGTGGGTAAACTTCCCAACAATGGAAGCCGCTCTTCATGGTGCTGCTGCGATTATTAACAATTGCGTAGGCGGATATGCACAATTAAATGATGATACCATGAATACGCAGGATATGGTAGGTCCTGTAACCATTCCTTCTCTCAATATCAGCAAAAACGATGCGAATTATCTGAAAGGACTGCTTGAAAAGGGTCCCGTAAAAGTCAATCTAAAAGTAGATAATGTCGTTGAACCCGGCGGAACAAGCTACAATATCGTAGGAAAAATCCCCGGAAAAAATTCCGATGAAATGATTATCATCGGTGATCACTATGACGTTCATTTTTGGGGATTCCAGGACAATAACTGTGCCGTAGGGCTGACATTAGCCATCGCAAAAGCTATGATCGAATCCAATTATCAGCCTGAAAGAGATATCGTATTTATCCTCCACGGCGCAGAAGAATACGGTGCCATCAATAGCTACCACGATTGGTCTATCGGTGCATGGAATCAAATCAACCGCATCCATCCGGAATGGGCAGGGAAAGCCCTTGCGTATATCAACTTTGAATTGCCTGCCTATGAGTTCACTGAATTTGCCCATACCACATCGGCACCTGAACTATATAGTTTCCTTGCAGAGTTCGCAAAAGTTGCTCCACAGCCCGAAAATTGTTTCCCTCAAGGGATCGCAACAGAAGGCTATATACAAGGCACATGGGATGATTCCTGGTCCTATACCATTGCCGGAGTTCCTTCCATGGTCAATGGCGGGCTTTATACGGATGAATCAGGATTTTTCGAAACAACATACCATTCTCAATTCGACACCCCTGATACATTCAACCAAGACGTATTTACATTCAATTTAAAATTCTATGGGGCGATGGCAATCGCACTGGATCAAAAGCCACTGCTTCCTTTAGATTTTACCCATCAAGCAGTAAGAGTAAGAAATGCAATCGATTCCGATGCATTTGCTCTTGCTGAATGCGATCCACAACCTTTGCTTCAAGAACTGGAAGCATTTGAATCTGTGGCAACAGATAAATACAATCAACTGCAAGAACTCAATCGCTTATATGAAATGCTCATTGCTTCTGAAGCGGACAATAGCGATTTGATTGAAAAAATCAAAGAAGTTTCTTCTAAAACAAACGCTCTCACATTATCCACATTTAAAATCGTACAGGATGGGCTTCTAAAACTAGGAGGGGAAGGAGAAACCGTTATCGTCGGACACGAAAGACCGCAGCAAAACGTTTCCATCTTGTCTCAGTCCATTGAAAAATTGAAAGAAAACGATGTGGCAACTGTCATCGATGAATTGCTGTATCAGATAGAAGATACATGGTACAGCTATCACTTCAGCAAGGAAGTGATCGAAAACGTCCATAGACAATTATATGACCCCGAATGGGAAAACAACCGTTTCTGGGGAATCGGAAAATATGTGGGTCATGTAAACCTTTATGATGTAACCCAATCCTTGCTGAGCAAATATGATACCGGCGGAGATTTCTCAAAAGAAATCGCTGTTCTGGAAGAAACCCTTCAGGGGCAAAAAGAACTTTTGAGCAAAACCATAAATGATGAAATAGAAACATTGCAAAATGCAAAAGCAGAATTAGAAAAAATCGATCTCGCATCCCTTATCGAAGAAGTAAATGCTATCTTAAATCAATAATAAAAATCGAATGTTCTCGATATCTCCCTTCTGCATAAAAAGATGATATCAGCAATAATTGCACCCCTGCATGCCTTTTTCTCATGCAGGGGTGCTTGCTTTACGAACAATAAATATCATATCGAGGAAGCAGTTGATGCAAAATGTAAAATCGGTGCAATATTGCCGCATCATAAAAAAGTTTCCAGTTACTCTCCAAAAAACCTTCTTTCTTTTTTACGAGATTCTTTTTTCCATCGATGGCCTCAACCGCATCCTGCTGCCACATACTGGGATGATAGTCGAGTTTTTCTTTTTGAAAACCAAACTTTCCGGATCGAATCCAGCGCTTCCAGTAAGCAATACGCTGTTTTAGATCTCCTCTATAGGAAAAAATATTTTTGAGATATTCCCGCATCCTTTCCCAAGGACATTGGATCGGGTGATCGGATATCAGACAAAGAATTTTGAAAATCGCCTCGCATGCAGATAAAAATCGTTCTGTATTATTCACTTCTATTTCTCGTCCTTCATGATTCCGGTACTTCCACTTCTTATATGGAATATCCGGTATGCTTCCGGCCTGCCCATGCCCTAACGGCGGAATCAAGTTGATCGTCTGGCGCATCCAATTTTCATCAAAATATTGTTCCACATGAATAAGCTGATCCTCTACCTTTAGATCGTATATCCTGTTCTCCTGACGCAGCAGCCCTGAAAAATTCTGGTGCGCCCAGCTATCTGCATAAGTATGAAGTGCGATGCCCATCCGGTGAAAAAAGTAAGGCTTCTCCCGATCCGACAATACATCTGCGATCATTTCCCGAGCGGGAAGGCTGTCAGGCAAGCAAATCATTTTTTTATAAAAATCCTTTTCTTCTACATTTCCCGGTATAAAATGAAATGGGACAAAAATTTTCAAAAACACATCTTCTGATAAAATATCGAGTGTCAAAAATCGATGTGCCGTCATGATCGGCTGATAGCTTCCGCCGTCTTCAAAACGGATTCTGTCTTCAGATTTTGCATCATCCATATATTGTGAGGCATAGGCAATGATTTGCGCACTTTCATCTTCGATTCCCGCCACTCTTGCTAAGGTATAAATCGTATAAAAGTGAAAATCCTGCTGCATTCGCATCCCCTTCTTTCCCAACCGACCTTGATCCATTTTAGGGTTTCATCATAGATTATGCCTTTCATCGATTTTTTGTTCTTCTCTTGAGAAAATTTTTTCACCCGTTTCTTTAAGACAAAATCCAAATCCATTTCTGCTGCAAGAATATATTTTATCCTTCGCTACAGCCCCATAAAAAGGATCAAAAAAGGGGATCCTAGTATAAAAGGATCCCGAAAGCTGCTGCAAGCACAATCCCCAATATGGGATGCATTTTCAATTTAAATAGAAGAAAGAATATCATCCCGGCGATCAAGATGCTCTTCCAATCTAAAAAAGAAGTTTTTCCTATCGAAATTGCAGCACTCATGATCAGCCCCAAGGTCGCAGGTCGAATCCCCTGGAAAACAAATTTGGTAGCCGGCTTATCTTTGATCTGGATAAACCGTCTCGCCAAGATAATCACAAGAACAAATGAAACGATGACGACGCCGATGCTGGCTGCTGCCGCCCCGAAAACTCCTGCTGTCCGATAGCCTACAAACGTAGATGTATTAATCGATATGGGCCCAGGCGTCATTTCTGAGATCGCCACAATATCAACGAATTCATAAGGCGTAACCCAGTGATGCACATCGACAATCTCTTGCTCGATCAAAGGGAGCATGGCTAATCCGCCACCAAAGCTAAATGCTCCTATTTTCATAAAAGTTAAAAATAATTTAATGATCGCTTCCATTTGAATGTTCTCCTTTGAAAAATAAATATCCCGCAATCGCAGCCGCAATGATCACAAAGATGGGATGGATATCGAAAACAGCAACAGCCAGCACGCTGAGCAAAACCGCAGTCATATTGAAAAAAGTTTTGGAAAAGTTCGCGCTCAACTTTATGACCGAAGACAGGATGAGAGCAACAACGGCAGGTCGTATTCCTGAAAATGCTTTGACGACCAGCTCCTCGCTCTGAAATTTATGAAAAGCCATTGCAATAAACAAAATAGAAATAAAAGAAGGCAGCAAAACCCCTAAACAGCCTAGCACCGCACCCGTAAATCCAAAAAGTCGATATCCTATATATGTAGCGCTATTGACAGCAAGAGCCCCTGGAAGAGACTGTGCCAAAGCGATGATATCGAGAAATTCGTCCGATGCAATCCATTTCTTTTTTCGCACGACTTCCTCTTCAAATAGAGAAATCATCGCATAGCCCCCGCCCAATGTAAACATACCGATTTTAAAAAAGGTCAAGAACATTTTCAGTCTTTCTTTCATCACATCGTTTCTCCTTCAATTCTTTCTTCCGTGAAGATTTCATATAGTTTATATATTTTATAGTTTATACCGCTACCTGTCAATTCACTCGAAAATCTTTCATTTCGATGAAGCAAAGATGAAATAAAAACAAAGCAATCGAATAAAAACAAAATCTTCTAATTTTCTGTTTTATTTTTGTTTAAAGCCTCTATCAATTGGGTAAAATTTGTTTAGGTTTTGAAACCGAAAAAGAACTCATCAGATTTCAAATCAAGAAAGGAGCTTGTAGTATGGAAAAATATAAATGCGTTGCTTGCGGTTATATTTATGACCCGGAAATAGGCGATCCGGATAACGGCGTAAATCCGGGGACAGCTTTCGAAGACCTCCCGGAAGATTGGGTATGTCCTATCTGCGGTGTCGGAAAAGATATGTTTGAACCTGAAGAATAGGATAAAAGGTCTTTTTAAAACAAAATTATTCCCCCACACAGATAAATCTTACATACCATCTATACTTATTCAATAAAAGCTTCCCTCTTGGAAGCTTTTCTATTTATATGATAAAATGTTAAGGGCTCTAGAGAAAATTTTTTTAAAAGAAGCAAAAGGATTTTCTATATATGCAGGAGGTTAGAATATGAAGAGGCAACATTGGGCAGACTTGGCTTTGATCATT
>JAMNXX010000275.1 GCA_023623095.1 Bacillota bacterium
ATATGTTCTGAATCATGTTATGCTCGTCCGGCTGTATCGTTCCTTTTTGTTTGCCGGCATCCAGCATCATGAGGATTTCCTCTTCCGTATTTTCTTCATCCTCGCTGTTCGGATCAACACGGAATAGCCGCAGGAGTCCGTTGGTGGATACGGTGAAAATCCAAACAGCGGGTGTAAATATCCTCGAAACTGCATAAATAAGCCCGGACATTCCAAGGGCGATCTGTTCCGCTTTTTTCATAGCAAGCCGTTTCGGAATCAATTCACCAAGCAGAACGGTAAAATATGTAAGAAGTACCGTAATGATCACAACAGACAGGATGTTAATAAGCGGTACAGGAATATTCAGCCCTATATCGACGAACCAGCCTCCCAATCGGTCAGAAAAATTCTCTGTTGCAAAAGCACTGCTTAGAAGATTGACCAAAGTAATCCCAACCTGAATGGTTGCGAGAAAGCTTGCAGGCTGCTCGGTAAGCTTCGTAAGGCGTAGGGCACGCCTGTCCCCGTCAGCCGAAAGTTTTGCCAGTTTATTCTCATTCATCTTAATAACAGCAATTTCTGCGCAGGCGAAAATCGCATTGAGAAATATAAATACAAATTGAAGCAGAAGCAACCATAACAAAGGATTATTCCCTCCTAAAATGCATTTCATGTGCGTTAATCTATCCATATCGATCTTGTCCTGATATCAGATGCATTATTATTTTGCTCCTGCTGCAATAAAAAAACACATAACAATCATGAAAAAATAAAAGAGCGAAACATTCGCCCCAAACAACTTTTTTATAGAATATTATAGATTTTCTCCTTATACTCCTTTACTAAATAATTTTTAAGCTCTTCCTGCCACTTAGGTCTACGTTGAGCGGGATGCCAATACGGTATACTTTCTTTGTTACTTCCGGGTTTTCCTATAAATGGTTTTTTATTTTCTTGAAGAAAATCTAACCAAACCCTTCTTTGCTTTACTATCTTTTGCCTTCTTCACAACCCCATGCCAATAGCACCCAAGGAATATGGTGAATATTTGCCTTAAAATACTCAAAATCTTTATATAAAATATCGTTATGCTCCATTTTGTTAAATTCCTGCAAAACCTCCTTCATCTTTGAATTACGTAATGTAAATAAGTTATAGATATGAAATCTACCTTCAAATGTCTGATTCTCATGTATTGCCTCCAATATTTTTATCACCTCTTTCATTGTTCTATCTAAATCTAATAATTGCTCTTGATCGTTTTCTAAATTAATAATATCTCTTTCTTTTGGCTTTGCTTCTCCGGGATTGCACAGAACACATGCTCCGATTATTTCATCTGATTCTCCCCATTGTAAATAAGTGGATGTTCTATAGATATATTTGCCTCGTTTCGTAAACCTTCCGTAAGCTTTTACTTTGCTCACATAAATCTCTCCTATTCTTTACAAGTCTCGCCTTTAAGCATTCTTTTTTTTTCTTTAAATAATTTCTATCTGGCATGACTTCATGGCAATCAGTGCCGCCTCGTGACTTTCCGGTGTAACACCGGCGCAGCAACTAGCATCCACCCGTATCGGTACCTCCGGCAGCATTGCTTTTACCAAAAGGGCATTGGAAATCACGCATATATCGGTGCACAATCCTGCAAATTCTATCCGTTTGACCTTTCCTTCGTTATGTAATTTCACAATATGCTCGCCAAGGCTTAAGGAGCCGAAAGTATCTTTTTCAAATATCTCATAATCCAGCCCCTTTTTCTTGATTGCTTCCATAACCCTAGAATCAATCTCCCAGCCAGGGGTTCCTTTTATACAATGCTCTACAGGAAGTTTCCGCCCTTCCTGAGTGGATAGATAATTTTTATCATGGGTATCTTTGGTCAATAGGACAATTCCGTCAAATGAATTAATTTTATTGATTAGTGGCTCTATAATCGCCTCCGCTTCCTTTGTCCCTAACGTCCCAGTAACAAAGTCATTTTGAACATCCACAATCGCCAATACGTCCATGTTTTTCCCCCTCATCTATATGATTATAAATATGAACTTCTCTGTCATATCAAAAAATCCTACATGTTTTCAAAAAACAACCCCCTTCGGTAGGCACTAGTGCTTCGAACAAATGAACTTCTACACCATTCGTATCGGGCTCTAAGCTAACCTTATTAAATTCAGCTATAATATCTGAATGTGTTACCGTTTGTCCAATTTTAAATTTATAAAAACTACTCATAATATTCCTTTTAAGGTACTAATCTATCAATTTTTATGTCCATACCCTCTACCTCTACAAACTAGAATTGCTACCATAATTATACATATCTTCCCCCTTTTTGTCTCCGCATTTGTTCATATATTTGTATAAATAATAAAACCGCCAAACGGGTGATAGTTCCCCCTGATTGGCGGTTAGCTTAATTATTTATACTTCTATGTCCTATGTCGAGTTCAGCTCCTAATTTAAATTCAACAGTCAATCTTGCATCAAATACTGTTACCTTCTAATAAATCGCCTTATCTCATCATAAGCCTCCAATTTATTAGAATAAAGAAAATTCATCTGCCCCAAGGTTGTTTTCCTATTTCTAAATTGTCACGGGAATTTTATAAAAAATTATTGGGGAATTGCCGAATAATACCATATGTCATCACATCGGCCATTTCCAGTGCCTGCTTTTCATTTTGCTCAAATACGCTTATGCCCTCCGCATATTTTCCGGTTAATATATTAACGGCTTCAGATTTGGTTAATGCCAAGTGTTGATGCAGCATAGTCCTCCATTGCTGCTCTGACCAATAAGGGTTTATGCTACCAAGGAAAGCTGCAATTTCATCAGCATTTGCATACCACCTTTTTTCTGCATCTGCAGCGGTTTCGGTATCACCTGCTTTAGCTAATTTAACAAGTTCAGCAGCGATTACAAGATGACTTGTAAATAAATCTGCAAACCTGGAGGCGGCTCTATCTCCATAAAGTGGCTTTAACAATGCTTCAAAGTCTTTAGGATTTCTTAGCAGACGGTTAGTAACCAAATCTACATCCGGTAAACCGAAAACTATGCTGATGATAGTCAGCCTAGTCCAGACAATATGTTGCTCCCAAAGTAAGCGCACATAATTATTTAAATCCAATTGTGCTTTACTGATTACGCTAGAAGCAAGATGAGTATACTGGTAGGGTAATAACCGTATCCCTGGTGTATACACATAATTATATGGGAATGTTCCCGTAATATATGAATACATATTTATCACTGCCTTTAATACCGTTTTCTACATAATAATAAAAAAATACTTTGTATATCATAACCAAAAATGCAAAATTAGGGACGCTTCCTTTATTTACCTCTTTCAAACATTTTAAGCAACCGCAAATAATGATTCGCTTCACGCAGGACATGATCGCCCAGCAGCGGTATAATGATTGATCTTATTTTACATTCAAGAATACCCTGCGTCCCTTGCGCTTTGAAGTCCCGTAAATTCTCAGTTGCTTTTAAGCTTTCCTCAGTAATTTTATCCGGTGGAGCAGCCGCATCCATTGCTTCTTTTGCTTTTTCTGTCAATTGATCAAATTCATTTCCAAAATTATTCGCTTGGTTGATCAAATCATTTTCCGTAGGGTCAAGCAAACCCCGGATAAATTTAGCATGTTCTCCCATTTGCCTGTTCCAGAAAAATTCCAATTCATGGTCTTCTCTTTTCAGATTTATCCCTTTTCTGTTTTGAAGCCGTCTAAGCTGCTGAAAATATAATTCTGCCTCGCGGGTGATGTGTCTGATCAACAAGGGGTAATTCAATGTGAACATTTTGCAGTTTAAGACATTGGATAAAATATTATTTTTAAACTGTATTAACGCAGCAGTTGCATTGATTGCCCTTTGGTTCAGGGCGAATACGTGTCGTTCAAGCATGGGATTGGCCGGTATTCTACCACCGCCCGCTAGTCCTGCTTCTGCCTGTGTCAGTTGAGTTGGTATCTGTACCCCTGTAAAATATATGGTTGCCCTTTCTGCATTCAGAGTGAAAGGCGTTATTACCTCTCCGGATTGGAGAACACCGGGATTAACAACACCGTTTGAAAGAGAAATCGTTTCTCCTAGAATTCCGTCAAATTCCCTGCGAAAAGCATCTGCCTGTGCGGTAAAGCTCATGTCCCTCGGCGTAAATCCCATTTGAAGGAAAAAAGCGTGCTCCTTCATAATCCTTGCAAAAAACAGATGTAAACCCAGGGACTGCTTTATAAATTCAACACCTGAAAGCATGATTAATTCCTCCCTATAAAAAGACTAATTTACAATATCAATCTATGTTAGTGCCATATGAATTGTTACAGGATATCTATCTGTCAACCCAACCCTATCTAATTTCAAACTCAAATTTTGCACAAAAAATACCCTTGATATGTTCTCACAAGCACATATCAAGGGTTTAAGCCGAGTTGACAGATTTACCTTCTATTATTCATAAGCCTAAAGACCTAGCAATTTCAAGGCTTTTTGAGTCCCATTTTTCTTAATATCAACACCATACACTCCGCATATCTGGAATTGATAGTACCAACAAATTCAAGAAGGAGCCGATTGCCAGCATCAACATCACGGTTCTTAAATCCATGGTAACCTCCTGGAATTTTACTCAAAAACTTGAGCATATGTGGTTTTCCTGCATGCATCTATCCGATATCCTTCTTCCTTTCGCATTCAACCCCATATACATTCCGGTTTGTTTTAACAAAGAAACCCGCAATATCCATTGTCCGCCGATGTATTGATAAATGCTGTTATACTTTGAATCTCGCTACCATCATATTTAATCTCTCAGCCATTTGCGCTTGAGCCTGAGCGGTTCTGGCCACTTCTTCCAAAGCCTTACTTGATTCTGATGAACTGCTGCTGATCTCCTGAGAAGATGCGGTAGCTTGCTCTACAGTGGCAGATACGCCTTCAATGGCTTTCCCGATCGTTTCAATCGAAGAGGCAATTTGGGAAGCCGCAGCAGTAAAACCGTCAGTCAATGTCTTTACAAAATATGCATCTTCAGCATACTGTTCTCCGGTTTTCTCAAATATATCATAATCCGGTGTAACCTTTTCATCGATAAATTTCAGTATTTCTTCGACATTAGAAGTTAGCTTGTCAACCGCAACATTGACCTTTTCAATGACCTGGTGGATATCCCCGGCTGTAACAGCCGAATGTTCAGCCAACTTGCGAACTTCTTCCGAAACGACTACGAAACCTCGGCCATGCTCCCCTGCACGAGCCGCTTCGATAGCAGCGTTTAAAGCCAGAAGGTTGGTTTGTGCGGCTATTTGCGAAATGACATCCGCCATTTTCGTTATTTCATGGACTACCCCCACCTCTTCAATCGCCAGCTTAATCTCCTGCTGTTTAAGCTGATAGATTTCATTGGCTGTTTGCTTGGAGAGGCGAGCTGAAGCCTTCATCTCTTCTGCTCTTTTTCTGATTTCATTGACTTTTTCTTCCCCTTCTAGAGCTTCACCTTCCATCTTCTGAGCCCTGCCTACGATTTCCGAGCCGGCTGCTGCCACTTCTTCTACAGAAGCACTGATTTCTTCCATACCTGCAGCAATTTGCTGGACAGAGTCAGCGATGCTTTCTACTTGGGCGCTGACTTCTTCCGTCGTAGCGGAGAGTTCCTGGCTTGATGCGCTGGTTTCTTCTACAGAATTCGATACCTCTTTGAGCATAGCCTGGATGTTTTTATTCATTTCAGCAAAAGCAACTGCCACCTGTCCCATTTCATCTTTACGGCGCTGTAAACTTTCCGGCACTTCTTGGGTAAAGTCTCCTTCGGCAATAACGCCGGCATGTTCTTCCAACACTTTGATGGGTTTCGCAATGCTTTTGTTAAGAAGCACGGTAAACACTACGCCTACTAAAAATGCAATTATTAAAAATAAGATAGACATGTTTCTTGAATTTTCGAAATTAGCTCTATTCGCCTCCATCATATCGTCAGCAACCTGTTTGTTCAATTCTCTCATTTGTTTTATAAGATCAGAACATTTTTCGCGATAGTCTCTTGACAGTGCATCATGCGCAACAGCCATATCAAAATCGCCGTTTCGGGCGGCTTCTATCGCTTTATCTCTGGTAGAACGGTATACGGAAGTAGCATTTTTCAAAGAGGCAAAGAGTTCTTCCTCTTCGGGCAAAAAGTTGCCTTTTTCATATTCTTTGAATGCGCTATCAATCTCCGCAACTATTTTATTGATAGACTCAACTGATGTCTCAATAACAGTGGGATCATTCGTAACTTGGGATTCGTAAAGAATCCGTTGCATTTCTGCGGTTGCTTTTTCTTGGCCTAATTGGATCGTAGCTAACATCATGTTAGAAAGAAAGCGCTCCGTATAAAAGTCCTCAAAACTGTTCTGGATCTCTCTGGCAGTGAACATTCCGTTTATACCCACTACGATTGTGATGAGTATGAGGATAGAAAATGATAGTGAAAGTTTGATCCTGGTTTTAAAGTTGTTAAAAAAAAACATTCTGTCATCTCCTTTGCTTAAATTTAATTTAAGAAGCCGGCTTTTCCTTCATCTTACTTAAGCTCTTTTGCTTTGCACCCCTGCCTTTCGTTCAGTTTGCCTTTTCGATATAATTTCCCTATATTATAAGCCAACTTCCTTTTTTCGGCAATATTTTTTTTAATCTTGTATTTTCGAGTATTTTCGACTAAATTTTTAATTTTGATTCCCTGTTTTGCTATTACAAAAAAATTAAGGGTTTCCTGACATTGGAAATCTCCGGCAAAGTAGCCATGAGAAAAGCTCAATGTCAGAAAACCCTATCATATTTGCTCTTTTACAACTACAATAGGATAAATCCAAGCTTTCTTACCAAATCCCTGTAAATGCCTCGTTTTAGCTGCTTTGCGATACCTTTTGAAAGGATGGGGGCAAACAGCAGATCCTGAATATTTTCAAACTCTTCCGCTGCAACTTCATCATATCCTGTCCATCACCTGTGGGCTTGTACCCCATGATGAAATCTTCGTAGGAGTAATTTTGATGAAACTGGATAAATTCGATACGGCTGTCGTCTTTTTCTCCCATAATGGCATGTGCCTTGCTCAGTTCATCACGCAGCTTCCAAATATAACTGCCTTCCGTGCTTTGATCTGCATGCTTCCCCACATATAGAATCGGCCACCATCTTGCGTTTTCGTTATCTGTGGCCATAACAGGACATCCGGTAGCCTCATCAACTC
>JAMNXX010000169.1 GCA_023623095.1 Bacillota bacterium
AGTTATCTGTGATCGATGCGGTGTTGAAGTAACAAAAGCAAAGGTTAGACGCGAAAGGATGGGGCATATTGAATTGGCGGCCCCTGTATCCCATATCTGGTATTTTAAAGGAATACCGAGCCGAATGGGGCTTTTGCTGGATATGTCTCCTCGTTCTTTGGAAAAAGTACTTTATTTTGCTTCCTATATTGTAACGGATCCAGGGGACACACCATTGAGCTATAAACAGCTTTTAAGTGAAAATGAATACCGCGAACATCGTGAAAAATACGGTAATACTTTCAAAGCGGGGATGGGAGCGTAAGCCATCCAAGAGATCCTGAAAAAAATCGACTTAGAAAAAATGTCAAAAGAATTAAAAATAAAACTAAAAGAAAGCTCCGGACAGAAAAAAGTTCGAGCGGTGAGAAGATTAGAAGTTGTGGAGGCATTTAGAAAATCAGGGAACAAACCGGAATGGATGATTTTAGATGTGATCCCTGTTATTCCTCCCGATTTGAGGCCGATGGTTCAGTTGGACGGAGGACGATTTGCTACTTCCGACTTGAATGACCTTTATAGAAGAGTAATCAATCGAAACAACCGCCTAAAAAGGCTTCTGGACCTAGGCGCACCGGATATTATTGTTCGCAATGAAAAAAGAATGCTTCAGGAAGCAGTAGATGCCCTCATTGACAATGGAAGAAGAGGAAGACCCGTAACAGGGCCCGGAAATCGACCTCTAAAATCCTTATCCGATATGTTGAAAGGGAAGCAAGGGCGCTTCAGACAAAATCTTCTCGGAAAACGGGTAGATTATTCGGGACGTTCTGTTATTGTTGTGGGGCCCGAGCTGAAGTTTTATCAATGTGGATTGCCCAAAAAGATGGCTTTAGAATTGTTTAAGCCTTTTATCATGAAAAAACTTGTAAATGATGGACATGCGCATAACATCAAGAGTGCAAAACGGATGGTCGAGAGGGTAAGACCTGAAGTATGGGACGTTTTGGAGGATGTTATCAGAGAGCATCCAGTACTTTTAAACCGCGCTCCAACCCTTCATCGATTGGGAATACAAGCGTTTGAGCCGGTGCTGGTAGAAGGAAAAGCGATTAAACTTCACCCGCTCGTATGTACAGCTTATAATGCGGACTTTGATGGAGACCAAATGGCGGTACACGTTCCGTTGTCTGTAGAAGCTCAGGCAGAAGCAAGATTTCTCATGCTTTCTGTAAACAATATTCTCGCTCCCAAAGACGGAACTCCTATCACTACGCCAACCCAAGACATGGTTTTAGGAAGCTATTATCTAACGGTTGAAGTCAAAGGGGAACGCGGAGAAGGCATGGTTTTCAAAGATTATGACGAAATGCTGATGGCCTATGAAAATGGAGTGGTAAACCTTCATGCCAGAGTGAAAGTGAGAAAAAAATTGAGCAAAGACGATCCCGGAAAGATAATCGAAAGTACTGTTGGAAGATTTATTTTCAATGAAAAAATTCCTCAGGATTTAGGATTTGTAGACAGGGAAAAAGATCCCTATTCATTAGAAGTCGACTTCCTATGCGATAAGAAAAAGCTCGGTGAGATCGTGGACAGATGTTTCCGGAAACATGGAAATACGAAAACAGCGATTATACTGGATTATATTAAACAGATGGGATTCCATTATTCTACAATCGGTGCGATTACGATCGGCGTAACGGATATGGAAATTCCTGAAGAAAAAGAGAAGCTTCTTTCTTTGGCTGAGGAAACCGTGGATAAGTACGAGAAAGCGTTTCGCCGAGGATTGATATCCGATGAAGAAAGATATGAAAAAGTAATTCAGACATGGCAAGAAACAACTGAAAAAGTAACAGAAGCACTCATGGACAATCTGGGAATTCTTAACAATCTCTACATCATGGCACATTCCGGAGCAAGAGGAAGCAAGAACCAGATCAGACAGTTAGCAGGTATGAGAGGACTGATGGCGAACGCTTCCGGGCATACGATTGAAATGCCGATTCGTTCTAATTTCCGTGAAGGACTTTCTGTTCTTGAATATTTCATTTCTACACACGGGGCAAGAAAAGGGCTTGCAGATACAGCTTTACGTACAGCAGACTCAGGATACTTGACCAGAAGGTTAGTTGATGTCAGCCAAGACTTAATCATCCGGGAAGAAGACTGCCATACAACGGAAGGAGCACATGTAGAAGCTTTTACAGATGGAAATGAATTGATCGAATCGTTGGAAGATAGAATTACAGGGAGATATGCACTAGAAGATGTGATCCATCCGCAAACAGGAGAAGTTTTGGTCAGGGCGAATACGGAAATTAAAGAAGAGGAAGCGGAAAAGATCATTGCAGCCGGCATCACGAAGGTAAAAATAAGAACCGTGCTGCACTGCAAAACAAAACATGGCGTATGCGCACGCTGCTATGGAAGAAACCTTGCTACCGGGCAGGCTGTGAATGTAGGAGAGGCGGTAGGGATTATTGCTGCACAGTCTATCGGAGAGCCGGGCACGCAGTTAACCATGCGGACATTCCATACCGGTGGGGTTGCAGGAAATGATATTACGCAGGGTCTGCCTAGGGTAGAAGAATTGTTTGAAGCAAGAAAACCAAAAGGGCTTGCGATCATTACAGAGATAGCAGGAGAAGTATCTATCAATGAAACGAAAAGGAATCGAGAGGTTATCGTGACTGCAGAAGATGGAGAACAGAAGACATATACGATTCCCTACGGCTCAAGATTGAAAGTTAGAGAAGGGCAGTGGATCGAAGCAGGGGATGAGATCACGCAGGGCTCTGTCAACCCTCATGATATTCTAAGGATTAAAGGATTTGACGGTGTACAGCAATACCTTATAAAAGAAGTCCAAAGAGTATACCGATTGCAGGGGGTTGATATAAACGATAAACATATCGAGATCATCGTAAGGCAGATGCTTTCAAAAGTGAAAGTCGAAGATGCCGGAGATACAGATCTACTTCCCGGTGGATTATACAGCATTTATGAATACGAAGAAGAAAATCAACGGGTTCAAGAATCCGGAGGAACACCTGCAAAAGCGAAAAGAGTTCTACTGGGAATTACAAAAGCTTCTTTGGCTACCGAATCATTTTTGTCAGCGGCATCATTCCAAGAAACAACCCGTGTACTGACAGAAGCAGCCATTAAAGGAAAAAAAGATGATCTGATTGGCCTAAAAGAAAATGTCATCATTGGCAAATTGATCCCGGCAGGAACAGGGATGAAGCGATATAAAAATATTGCAATTGAGCATATAGAAGATGAAGAAAAAAGCAGTTAAATTATTGGTTGACAGCGCATCAACAAAATGATACACTAAAAAAGTATGTAAAAAGGAAATATAGTTGACTTTATAGAGAGCTTGAAAGATTGTGTGAAAATCACATAATCTTTCAGGCCTTTCATAAAGGAGGAAACTATAAAATGCTTGAAGATTTAAAAGATCAAAAAAAATTGATTGTGGGAACAAAGCAGGTGTTAAAAGCAGTCAAAGAAGGAAAAGTAGCTACATTATTGATTGCGAAAGATGCAGAGCGCCATGTCACCAGAACTGTAGAAGATATTGCAAGAGAGCAACAAATTCAGATCGTTTATGTAGAATCTATGAAAAAGTTAGGAAAGGCCTGTGGAATTAACGTTGGAGCTGCTTCAGCCGCAATCATCAAGTAGTGGAAAGTGGTAAAGAAATATTTGATTTGCTTACAATCTTCCACTGGAAGATTTTATTTTTCAAATTATCTCAAAAGGAGGTGCACAAAGGATGCCAACCATTAACCAACTTATTCGTAAACGCAGGGAAAAAGTTGAATACAAATCAAATTCTCCTGCACTGCAAAAAGGGTTTAATAGTTTAAAAAGAAAGACCATCAATATTAATTCTCCTCAAAAAAGAGGTGTCTGTACTTCTGTAAAAACAGTTACACCGAAAAAACCAAATTCAGCGCTTAGAAAAGTTGCCAGAGTAAGATTGACAAACGGAATAGAAGTATCTGCTTATATTCCTGGAATTGGCCACAATCTTCAAGAGCACAGCGTTGTTTTAATCAGAGGAGGAAGAGTAAAAGACCTGCCTGGAGTTCGATATCATATCGTAAGAGGTACGTTAGATACTGCAGGTGTTGAAAAAAGACAACAAGCAAGGTCTAAATATGGTGCGAAAAAACCGAAAGAGTAAAGATTGTCGGCGCAAAATGCATCCGTTTTGAGGCGGATTTTATATCATAGATTTGCATTGAACGCACGACGGCAATCTGATGAGGTTGTCGAGTACCGATGATAGAATCTGTTGTTAAGGAGGGAAGCGAAGTGCCTAGAAAAGGAAATGTACCAAAGAGAGAAGCAATACCTGATCCGGTATATGGGAGCAAGACAGTTTCAAAGCTGATCAACAATATCATGCTCGATGGAAAAAAAGGAATTGCTCAAAAGATCGTATACAATGCATTTGATATCGTTAAAGAAAAGACAGGAGAAGATCCATTAGAAGTTTTTGAAAAAGCAATGAACAATATCATGCCTGTATTAGAAGTAAAGGCAAGGCGTGTAGGTGGAGCAAACTATCAAGTGCCTGTTGAAGTAAGGCCGGAAAGAAGAGAAACACTGGCCTTGAGATGGCTAACAGCTTACTCACGTAAGAGAGGCGAAAAAACAATGGATGAACGGTTGGCCAGAGAAATTATGGATGCCGCAAATAATACAGGGGCATCTGTGAAGAAAAAAGAAGATACGCATAAAATGGCGGAGGCAAACAAGGCTTTTGCACATTATAGATGGTAAAGATATCAGGCAAAATAAAGAGATTTTGTTTAACAAAAACATTTTTGGGAAAAGATATTGTTTGTAGCAGCTTTTGCAGAAGGAAGGAGGAAAAATCTTGCCTAGAAGATTTCCGTTAGAGAAGACTCGCAATATAGGTATCATGGCACATATCGATGCGGGCAAGACGACGACAACAGAAAGAATATTATTCTACACAGGAAAAACCTACAAGATGGGTGAAACACACGAGGGAGCTTCTCAGATGGATTGGATGGAGCAGGAACAGGAGAGGGGTATTACGATTACTTCTGCTGCTACGACTGCCCAGTGGAAAGATACCAGGATCAACATTATCGATACGCCGGGACACGTGGACTTTACAGTAGAAGTAGAGCGGTCTCTGCGTGTACTCGACGGGGCTATTGCTGTATTTTGTGCAAAAGGCGGTGTAGAACCTCAGTCAGAAACCGTATGGCGACAGGCTGAAAAATATGGTGTTCCACGCATGGCTTTTGTCAATAAAATGGATATTACCGGTGCAGACTTCTTTCATGTTATCGAGATGATGAAAGAACGGCTCAAAGCGAATGCAGTTCCGATTCAGCTTCCGATTGGGAAAGAAGAGACATTCAAAGGGATTATCGATTTGGTAGAATTAAAAGCTGAAGTTTATAAGGACGATCTAGGAAAAGAGATAGAATTTATTGATATCCCTGAAGAGCTGAAAGAACAGGCAGAAGAATATCATATCGCTTTAGTAGAAGCGATTGCTGAATCAGATGAGGAGCTGATGATAAAATACCTTGAAGGAGAGGAATTGACGCCGGAAGAAATCAAAAGAGGCATACGAAAACAAACCATTGCAAACAAAATGGTTCCTGTATGTTGTGGTTCTGCATATCGCAACAAAGGGATACAGCCTCTCTTAGATGCCGTTGTCGATTATATGCCTTCTCCTATCGATATCCCTGCCATTAAGGGGATTCTGCCGGATACGCAAGAGGAAGCAGAAAGAAATGCAGAAGATGCCGGACCGTTTTCTGCTCTGGCATTTAAAATCATGACAGATCCTTATGTAGGAAAGCTTGCTTTCTTCCGAGTTTACTCAGGGGTATTGCAATCCGGGTCCTATGTCTATAATTCGACAAAAGGGAAGAAGGAAAGAATTGGACGCATTCTGCAGATGCATGCCAACCATAGAGAGGAAATATCCGAAGTGTATGCAGGGGATATTGCAGCTGCAGTTGGCTTGAAAGATACTACGACCGGAGATACATTATGTGATCAAGAACATCCGATCATTTTAGAATCGATGGAATTTCCGGAGCCTGTTATCGAGATTGCAATTGAACCGAAGACAAAAGCAGGTCAACAAAAAATGGGGATTGCATTGGCAAAGCTTTCTGAAGAAGATCCAACTTTCCGGACATTTACAAATGAAGAGACGGGACAGACGATTATCGCAGGGATGGGTGAGTTGCACCTGGAGATCATTGTGGATCGATTGTTGAGAGAATTCAAAGTCGAAGCCAATGTAGGAAAGCCTCAGGTTGCCTATAAAGAAACGATTACAGCGAGTGCTGATGTAGAAGGAAAATATGTGCGCCAATCAGGAGGGCGCGGACAGTATGGGCATGTAAAAATCAAGATAAGCCCACAAAAGCCTGGAATGGGGTACGAATTTGTCAATTCGATCGTCGGTGGTGTTATTCCGAAAGAATTTATTCCTCATATAGATGCCGGAATACAGGAAGCAATGAAAAATGGTATACTTGCAGGATACCCAGTAGTCGATGTGAAAGTAGAACTTTATGATGGCTCCTATCATGAAGTAGACTCATCAGAAATGGCATTTAAGATAGCAGCATCCATGGCCTTCCGGGATGCGATGAAAAAAGCAAAGCCGATATTATTAGAGCCTCATTTTAAAGTAGAGGTTGTCGTTCCGGAAGAATATATGGGTGATGTCATAGGGGATCTAAATTCAAGACGTGGAAAAATAGAAGGGATGGAAGCCAGGGCCGGTGCTCAAGTCATTCGCGCCCATGTACCGCTTTCGGAAATGTTTGGATACGCTACCGATCTTCGTTCCAAGACACAAGGACGTGGCGTATACGTCATGCAATTTGACCATTTTGAACCTATTCCAGATGCAATTGCAGAAAAAATTATTTTAGGTAAATATTAAAGCAAGTGCAGGACGCGCATATTTTTAAAAAACCTAAACTTATTTCCCATGAAGGGGAAATCAGTATGAAGGAGGAAAGAAAGAAATGGCAAA
>JAMNXX010000218.1 GCA_023623095.1 Bacillota bacterium
ATGTGGCGATGACATATATGGGATTGTCCGTTGGGCCGTTTTTAGGAGGAATTCTAACAAAATATTTCGGTTGGAGAAGTATCTTTTTTCTGATCGTACCGATAGGGCTGACGATTTCTATTTTGTTGATCCGCTTAAAAAAGGAATGGGCTGAGGCAAAGGATGAAAAATTTGACTATAAAGGTTCTGTGATTTACGCAATCTCACTCCTGGGAATTGTACTGGGTTTTTCGCTGATCCATTCGTTTTGGGGAAGGGTGTTTATGGCGATAGGGTTTGTATCGCTCATCCTATTTTGTTGGTTTGAAAATCGAATTGAACAACCGATACTGGACATGAAATTGATGAAAAACAACAGGATCCTTACTTTTTCATCACTCGCCGCGTTGATCAATTATAGTGCTACGGCAGCGATCGGTTATCTGCTGAGCCTTTACCTTCAATATATCAAAGGATTCGATCCGACGCAGGCAGGCTTCATATTGATGGCGCAGCCTGTTGTCATGGCTTTGTTTTCACCTTTTGCAGGCAAATTGTCAGATAGGATCGAACCACAAAAGGTTGCATCGATTGGCATGATCATAACAACGTTGGGGTTAGCTTTCTTTATTTTTTTAAATGAAAACACCGCTACCGCATATATTATTTTTGGTTTATTGATCTTGGGATTTGGTTTTGCGTTATTTTCCTCACCCAATACAAATGCGGTAATGAGTTCGGTGGAAAAAAGATATTATGGCGTAGCGTCAGGGATCCTCGGCGCAGCGCGTACGGTAGGGCAAACATTTAGCATCGGGATTGCTTCATTGATTTTAGCAATTTATATGGGGAATGTTCAGATCACTAGGAGCAATTATCCTCTTTTTCTTACTGCAATCAAAATAACTTTTACGATACTTGCAGTTCTCTGTTTTGGAGGGATATTTGCCTCTGTTGCGCGAGGGAAGATAAATCGAGTGGAATAACAATCTCGTTTGAGAATCGGTAAGGATGGTTATATAGAACTATCCATAAATTAGTAATGGCGATCAAAAACCGCCCTTCCGGGCGCAGTTCATTCTACCGTTTTGTTGAAGGACATAGCTATTATTCGAAGGATTCATGGAAAGCGCATCTGATTCCAATAAAAGATTCGAGAAAAGCAGCTCTTCAAAATTTCTAAAAATCCTACCGCTGCCTACTAGACGTCCTGTCCAAAGGCAGCTAAAACAGCGTCCTGCTGTTTTGACGGATTTTTAGAAATTTTTCAAAGGCTTTTCTTAGCGAATCTTTTATCAGTCACAGCTGCTGCTTTCCGTGAATCCTTCTGCAACCGCATATATTCGCAAAGAAAAGCGAATCTTTTGCAAGGAATCTGTTTTATGCCTATTTTTTAAAAAAAGTACAAAAAGAGACGGACGGTCAAAGACCGTCCATGATTTATCTATGATGATTTTATTTTTACTTTAAGACAGCACCCGTACTAGCTGAAGTGACAAGTCTTGCGTATCTTGCCAAATACCCTTTTGTGACTTTTGGTTCTGGTTTGACAAATGCTTTTCTTCGCTCTGCGATCTCCTGTTCGGTTAGTTTTACTTCCAATTTTTTATTTGGAATGTCGATATGGATGCGATCCCCTTCCTCAATAAGGGCAATCAACCCTTCTTCCATCGCTTCAGGAGAGATATGTCCGATTGCCGCCCCTCGAGTAGCGCCGGAGAATCTTCCATCTGTCAGGAGGGCCACATCCTTATCCAAGCCCATTCCTGCGATAGCAGAAGTTGGGGAGAGCATCTCCCGCATACCCGGGCCGCCTTTTGGTCCTTCATATCGAATGACGATGACATCTCCCTTGCGAATTTGTCCTCCGAATATTGCTGCGACAGCATCTTCTTCCGAATCAAATACGCGAGCGGGACCTTCGTGATGAAGCATTTCTTTGGCGACTGCAGACTCCTTCACAACCGCGCCATCGGGAGCCAGATTGCCCCTTAAGATTGCAAGACCTCCCGTATTGTGGTAAGGATTATCGATACTTCGTATAATTGTATTATCTTGAATCGTTTTATTTTGAATGTTTTCTTTGATAGTTTTCCCTGTGACGGTGAGGGCTTCCGTTTGAATGAGTCCTTTTTTGCACAATTCATTCATCAATGCAGGAATACCTCCTGCCTGATGAAGGTCTTCCATGTGATGCGTACCGCTTGGACTTAATTTTGTCAAATAAGGAGTCTTTTGACTGATTTCGTCAAATAAATCAAGGCTTAGTGAAATTCCTGCCTCATGGGCAATCGCAGGCAGATGAAGGACGGTGTTGGTAGAACCGGCCATCGCCATATCAACCGTAATCGCATTTTTAAATGCATCCAGTGTTAAAATATCTAATGGTTTAATGTCTTTTTTCACACATTCCATTACTTGCATTCCTGCATATTTAGCAAGTTGTATCCTCTCTCCGGAATCAGCCAAGGCAGTTCCATTGTATGGAAGGGCAAGTCCCAAAGCTTCTGCCAGACAGTTCATGCTGTTTGCAGTAAATAGACCGGAGCAGGAGCCACAGCCGGGGCAGGCTCTTTTTGCTACTTCTTCTAATTCTTCCGAGCTGATTTGATGATCTTGAAAAGCACCTACTTTTTCGATAATACTGCTGAAGTCGAGGGTTTCCCCTTTGTAAAATCCTGTCCTCATGGGACCGCCGCTTACAACGACAGATGGAATATTTAACCTTGCTGCAGCCATGATCATGCCTGGAACGATTTTATCGCAATTTGGAATCAAGACCAATCCGTCAAATCCATGCGCCATTGCTACAGACTCTATCGAGTCAGCGATAAGTTCTCTGCTTGCCAGGGGGTATCTCATCCCTTGGTGTCCCATTGCGATCCCATCGCAAATACCGATAGCAGGGAATTCGATAGGAGTGCCTCCAGCCATTGCAACACCTATTTTTGCAGCCTGAGCGATTCGATCTAAATGCATATGACCGGCAATAATTTCATTATGTGCATTAACAATGCCGATAAGCGGTCTATCGATTTCTTCTTTGGTGTAGCCGATGCCGTAAAGAAGGGCTCTTGCCGGTGCCCCTTTTGGACCGTCTTTGATAATATTGCTTCTCATATTCATGCCTCCTGTATTTGAAATATCGACCTATATCGATGTCGGCTTTCTCGGGCCTAAAATAACAATTGATATCAGGTTCTTTTATTTATATATAAGGACAAATCTCTTTATTGAAATTAAAGTTATTTTACTATCAAACAACGTATTCGTCAACATTGAAAAGATTTTCAAAAAAAGTGCTATACGATGTTCAATTTCAATACAAATCAGCTTGATAAGGAAATCGATATAACATATAATGAAAAGAAGACAATTAATAGTTGTATGTTAGGTGAGGCTCCTATTGGGATATACGCTGTTACCCAGAAATGTCGAGAGACGCCAATGGGTGAACAAATATAATCGTCAAGGTTATATTTAACACAGCTGATCATCGGATCAAAGCTCAATAGTGCCAAAGCTCAACATAGAAGGATTCATTTTTTGTGTTTTCTCTACTGTTGAGTAGAGTTTTTGTTTTTGTGCAACAATATATCTGAAAAGGATGGTGATGGTTGTGGATTCAAGTTCGATACCTCGGCGAACAAATGAAAAAAGACAATTGAAAATGAGAGCCATAACGATCACCGGGGAGATCAGGCTCTTCTAAAAAGGAGGGCGAGTATGAGTGAACAAATTTTTACGCTGATGGAGCAAAAAGAATATAATGAAGCACGCAAAAGAGTTGTTGAGATGAATGCTGTCGATATTGCAGAGATTTTAGAGGAATTGGATATTGAAGATGGGATTATACTTTTCCGCATGCTTCCGAAAGATCTCTCTGTAGAGGTGTTTTCATATTTATCAAATGAGCATCAAAAATCAATCATTAATGTGATTACAGATAAAGAAATTCAACATATTATGGAAAAGATGTTCTTTGACGACATGATCGACCTTTTGGAGGAAATGCCTGCCAATATCGTAAAAAAAATATTGAAACATACGAAGGAAGAAGAAAGAAAATTAATCAATCAGTTCTTAAATTATCCGGCTAATTCTGCAGGAAGTTTGATGACGATTGAATATGTGGGATTAAAAAAAGAAATGACTGTGAAGCAGGCGATGGAATATATTAAAACAATCGCGATCGATCGGGAAACGATTTATACTTGTTATGTTATGAATGAAAGCAGAAAACTGGAAGGGATCGTATCATTACGAAAGCTGGTTATTAGCGATGAAACAAAAACGATATCAGAAATTATGACGAAAGATGTTATCTACGTGCATACCCATGACGATCGAGAAGATATTGCTCGGGTGTTTCGAAAATATAACTTTATGGCTTTGCCGGTGGTAGACAAAGAGGATAGACTGATAGGAATTATTACAGTCGATGATATTATCAATGTGATTGATCAAGAAAATACGGAGGACTTTCAAAGGATGGCAGCGATGGAGCCATCTGATGAAGAATATTTAGATACCAGCATTTTTACACTAGCAAAGAAAAGGGTTGGCTGGCTGCTTTTTTTGATGATCTCTGCGATTTTTACCGGAAATATTATTCAACATTTTGAGAATATGCTGCAGACGGTTGTAGTGCTTACAGCTTTTATGCCTATGCTCATGGGTACGGGAGGGAATGCAGGTTCTCAGGTTTCTACATTGGTTATACGTGGTATGGCATTAGGAGAGATAGAGCTAAAAGATATTTTAAAGGTAATCTGGAAAGAACTGCGGGTTAGTATCATCGTAGGGGCAATATTATCTTCGATTAATTTTGTCCGCATCGTTTATTTTGAAAAATTTGATATAAAAATCGGATTGGTGGTATGCATCACATTGTTTTTTGTTGTAATATTAGCGAAAATCATAGGGGGAACGCTTCCGATTATTGCAAAATTATTTCGTGTAGATCCTGCAATTATGGCAAGTCCTCTCATCTCTACGTTTATCGATGCGTTATCTTTATTTGTATATTTTTCCCTTGCTTCGATGATATTAGGGATCGGATAAAAAAGGAAAACATGAAAAAAGACTCGAAGAAATTTTCTTTGAGTCTTTTCTTAAATTTCCTTTTACGGTTCCATAAACTGGGATCATCCTATACGAAGGAGTATATTTTGAGAATATACGAAACTTAAGTCCTATGATTTGGGTGGGCCTTGTTTGACGATATCTATAATGAAAGCATCGAAAGTATAGAGAAATATATTGGGATGGTGAGCAGCAATGGATTTAAGTGAAAATATTATCAGGAAAAATAAAATTCCTGTCCTCATTAGGGATAAAACGTGGAGAGAACTTTTTGAGCCCCACAAGACGAGAAATATGAATAAAATAGCAAAAGAGATAGAAAAGCTGCTGGCAGAAGAGAGAAATACAAAGATTGAATTTAAAAAATGTCAAACCACAAAGAAGAAGTTGATGGAGAGCATTCTTTATCTATCAAATGAGCTCAATCATCATCATAATGAATCTGCTTTGGAGAAATTGGAAAAAGCAAAAGAAGAGATCTTAAAAATCAATGAAAAAATTGATGAACTTCAATGGAAGTTAGAAGAAATATTACCGAATGAGATTGAGAAATATAATTTGGATTTATTAAAAGAAACAGTGGAGATTGCGTACAAAGATATTCAAGAGGGAAGCAAAAAAGTATCTTCCCTGACAGAGAAAATAACAAGTTTAAGGCAGCAGCTTTCCGATGCTTGGGAAGAAAAGATTGCTACAGAGCAAAGAGTAGAGGCGTTATATTCCTATTTACATCATACATTGGGCTATGAAGAAACAAACAAGCTGGATAAACAATTTTTATAGGAAACCATCGAAGAATGGTTTTTATTTTTTATATTTCCAAGTATATAATAAAGGAAAAGAGATGCCACTTTGTAAAATTGAACAAGAAAGTGTATGCGGAAGGAGGAATTGCAGTGGTAAAGGGAATCGGGATTGATATTATCGAAATTGAGCGGATAGAGAAGGCGTTGAAAAACAATAAGAGGTTTTTATATAGAATTTTCACCTCCAAAGAAATTGATTTTTTTTCAGAGAATCATTTCCGGAAGAATCAGATCGCAGGAAATTTTGCCGCAAAGGAAGCGGTGATGAAGGCCCTTGGGACAGGATTGAGAGGATTCCGTTGGAAAGACATTGAGATAGACAGGGATGTTTTGGGAAAGCCAATCGTTGTATTACATAATCATGCAGAAAGAATCGCAGAAAAGCAAAAAATAGAAAATTTATTGATTTCTATATCTCACAGCAAAAAATATGCAGTGGCGCAGGCAATTGCGATTTAAATGAATGTGTGAAAATGAGCGGTGAAAAGGAGTGAGTACAGCATGAAAATCGTTAATGGTTCTCAAATGAAGAAAATCGATCAAAGTGCGATCCATGAATATGGGATTCCAGGGGTTGTCCTGATGGAAAATGCAGGAAGATCCGTAACGGAGGAAATCTTATCTTCGCTGGAGGGCAAAGAAAAGCGAAAAGTGGCAATCGTATGCGGTCGTGGGAATAATGGCGGGGATGGATATGTTGTGGCACGGCATCTGTTACAAAAAAATGTCGATGTGGAAGTGTTTATTATTGGAAGGCCGGAGAATATTGCAGGCGATGCCGGGATTCATCTTCGTATCCTTGAAAAATTAGGAGCCCCGATTCGATATTTGACGGAAGAGTCCAATTTGAAGGAGTTCGAATTGATTCTCCGGGAATGCAATATGATTGTGGATGCTATCTTTGGAACCGGATTGACAAGAGAGCTCAATCCCTTTTTTAAAGAAATTATTCAAATGATCAACGATGCAAAAAAAGAAATCATTGCTGTGGATATCCCTTCAGGGATCGGTGCGGATGATGGGAAAGTTTACGGAGCGGCGGTTCGGGCAGATAAAACAGTGGTATTCCAGCTTCCCAAAATAGGAAATATCAACTATCCTGGTGCAGAATATACCGGAGAATGGGTACTGAAGGATATTGGAATTCCTCAACAAATCATAGAAAAAATGGATTT
>JAMNXX010000179.1 GCA_023623095.1 Bacillota bacterium
CTATGGGATATAAAAGAAGTCAAGGAAGTCTTAGGGGATGCAGATGGAGAATTGTTTTGCAAATATTACGATATTACTCGGAGAGGAAATTTTGAGTGGAAAAACATCCCGAATTTGCTTCAGACATCCTTAGGTGAGATCGAAAAGGATAAAGAATTAAATGAAAAACTGGAATCCTGCAGGAGCAAATTGTTCCAGCACAGGGAAAAAAGAATTCATCCCCATAAAGATGATAAGATCCTCACAGGTTGGAATGGACTTGCCATCGCTGCCATGGCTTATGCAGGGCGGGTGATGGGAAATCCTGCTTATATCCAGGCAGGAGAGAGGGCAGCAGCCTTTATCCGAAACCACCTCGTGAGGGAAGATGGGCGACTGTTTGCCCGATATCGGGAGGGGGAAGCAGCTTATCTGGCCACTGTAGAGGATTATGCGTTTTTTATATGGGGCTTGCTCGAATTGTATGCGTCCACATTTGATGTGGAATATCTGGAATATGCGCTGATGCTTCAAAAAGATATGTTCCGCTATTTTTGGGATGAAAAAGCAGGAGGATTTTTTATCAGCGGAAAAGATACAGAGGATTTGATCATGAATCCAAAAGATGCTTATGATGGGGCGATTCCTTCGGGAAATTCCGTAGCGGCGATGAATCTGCTGCGGCTGACAAAGATAACAGGAAATATTGAATGGGAGGAGAAGGCACAAACGATATTTTCTGTTTTCGGAGAGAATGCCTCAAAAAATCCCAGCGCGTACATTTATTTGTTGATGGCCTTTCTATTTTCAACCCTTTCCGGAAAGGAGATCGTGATTGCGGGAGAAAGGAATGCACCGGATACGCAGCAGATGATTGGGGAAGTCAATAAGCGATTTTTACCCTCTGCTGTAGTCGTATTAAACGATGGGCAGGAAAAATTATATGATTTGGTGCCGCGTACAAAAGAACAGAGACGAGCTCAAGACGGCAAAGCGATAGCCTATGTTTGTGAAAATTTTCAATGCAATGCACCTACAGAGGATCTGCAGCAGTTTGTGGCTCTTTTAGACCAGTGAGAAAATATTTTCTTTTCTGTTTTTTAAAAAATAGCCGAAAGTTTTTTATCGGCTATTTTTTCATGAATAAGATTTAATGCGATGATCTGATAGATTTTACGGTTCTGAAAAAGAAAATTTCCAATATATCTATAGTGAGGAGGTCTTTTTTGTCCTTTGGAAAGGGGGGGGTCAGATTGCTTTCGCCGAGTCTGGAAGATTATTTAGAAGAAATCTATCAATTGTCTTTGCAGAATGAGCAAATTCGAGTTAGAGATATTGCAGAACGATTGAATGTTTCATCACCCTCTGTCGTGAAAGCGTTGCGGAAATTGCATAAAAAAAATTATGTTCAATATCAAAGATATCAAGGAGTGGAGCTGACAGAAGAAGGAGAAAGGCTGGGAAATCTTCTGGTAAAAAGAAATAGCATTTTACAAGAATTTTTATATGTGATCAACAGCAATTGCGATACGGTGCAAGAGGCAGAAGCGATGGAACATTATTTAAGTCCTCCGACGATTTCAGCAATAGAAAAATTAGTGGAATTTATGAAAAAAGAGCCGGATGTCATGGAACGATTTATGGAATTTTGCGAGCAGAATGGTGAAAATCATTGGAGTCAGGAAATAGAGATCAAGGAATCGGAAGAGGAGGAATCAGAAAAAGCACAAGGGCAGGAAGAATAATGGAAAATCAGAGAATGCAGGGAGATGGAAATCCCCTCTATTCTCTGATTTTCATTTTATATGAACAATCGATAAATTTGGGTTGTAAGGAAGCAGACAAGGATGGCAATGCATGTAGGCATGAGGGCGCCAAATACAGCCCATCGGAAGCTTCCGGATTCTTTGCGCAGCGTCCAGAGCGTGGTTCCGCATGGAAAATGAAGCAAAGAGAAAAGCATGACATTGAGGGCGGTCAGCCCGGTCCAGCCATTTGCGATGAATAGATTGGCGATCTCTTGCAAGCTGTCCAGTTCCAGCATGGCTCCTTCTGCCATATAGCTCATCATTAAGATCGGCAGGACGATTTCATTTGCAGGCAACCCCAATATGAAAGCCATTAATATATAGCCGTCTAATCCGATGAGATGGCCTAAAGGCTGAAGCAGTGTGGCGCCATGGGCAAGCAGACTTTGTGAGCCGATATGAATATTGGCCATCAGCCAGATGATCAATCCTGCAGGTGCTGCGATCACCACGGCACGGCCTAGTACAAATATGGTACGGTCGATGATGGAGCGGTAGATGATTTTTCCTATCTGGGGTTTCCGGTAAGGAGGAAGTTCCAGCGTAAAAGAAGAGGGTATCCCTTTCAAAAGCGTTTTGGAAAGTCCCCAAGACACGATCAGCGTGATGAGTATGCCCACCAAAACAAGGCTGGATACAACGAAAGATGCAGTTAGCGTCCGGTACTGGCTTGCTACGGCTCCGCCCATAAAAATGGATGCGATGAGGAGGAGCGTTGGGAAACGCCCGTTGCATGGAACAAAACTATTGGTCAGCATCGCAATCAGCCTTTCCCGAGGGGATTCGATGATCCGGCATGCGATAACGCCCGCTGCGTTGCAGCCGAATCCCATACTCATGGTGAGGGATTGTTTCCCATGGGCACCTGCTTTTTTAAACAATCTATCTAAATTAAATGCAACGCGGGGCAAGTAACCAAAATCCTCCAACAGCGTAAAACAAGGAAAAAAGATAGCCATAGGCGGCAGCATGACAGAAACGACCCAGGCCAATGTCCGATATACTCCCAGCACCAAGATTCCGTGAAGCCATTCCGGAGCAGAAAGAGATGTGAATAAATATGTCAAATAGTCTTCTATCTTAAAGAAAAAGGCAGCCAGCAAAGAAGAGGGTACATTTGCTCCGCTGATGGTTATCCAGAATACAGCTCCTAGAAGCAAAAACATGATGGGATATCCCGTTATCCGAGATGTTAGGATCCCATCGAGTATGGCATCCCAATCTTTTGCTTTTTTCTTGTTTATGGAGACGACTTTTTGTGCGATTCCTTGTGCTTCCTGATAGATCGCGGATACGATTTCATCCTTCAGATGTTCCGGATAATCATAACCTATTTTTATCTCTGATTCTGTCATCGGTTGAGAGGGATTTAGAACGGGATTAACATTCATGTGCATATGCCACCTCTTTATAGGCTAATGGAGAGTTGTTTTCATATAAGAAGGCATTGATAGAATCTAAGAGTGTCGTATCGCCTTCTAAGAGTCTTAAAGCGACCCAGCGCGGATCAAGTTTGTTATTTAATTTTTTTTCCAAATAAGGGATGATTTTTTGAATTTCGCTTTCAATCGCATTTCCATAACTGATTTTTCTAGGAGTGGGTTTTTTGATCTTGGAAGCGACATCATAGGTTGCATCCATCAATGCGCGTAATCCTAATTTCTTTCGAGCTGCAGTGGGAATCACGGGGATCCCCAGCTCTTTTTCAAGCTGTTTGATATCGATGGAGATTCCTTTTTTATCTGCTTCGTCCATTAAATTGAGGCATAAGATAACTTTATCTGTCAATTCCATCACCTGAAGAGCTAGATTCAAATTTCTTTCCAGACAAGTTGCATCCGCAACAATGATGGTGGCATCAGGATTTCCAAAGCAAATAAAATCCCTTGCGATCTGCTCTTCGGCAGAGTTGGCAAAAAGGGAATAGGTACCGGGCAAATCGACGAGAATAAACTTTTTGTCTTTATGGGTATAGCTGCCTCGTGCTGTCGCTACCGTTTTCCCGGGCCAGTTGCCGGTATGTTGATTTAATCCGGTAAGCCCGTTGAATACGGTGCTTTTTCCCACATTTGGATTGCCGGCCAATGCGATTATAAAATCTTCTTTATTGAACGAAATATTAAATTTTTGACTGATCAATGCTCTGCCGCAGGATTGATTTGTCAGTCCCATTATTCAGTCTCCTTTCTGCAAATCGTTTTGAATATAGATAGAAAAGATTTGGTAGGTTTTAATGATTTTTCAAGAATTCAGAATGGGTTGAACCAAAATATTAGAAGCCTCTTCCTTCCTCAGGGCAACAGAAGCGCCCCGAATTTCGTAAGCGGTAGGATCTCCAAGAGGACTTTTGCGCAGGATTTTAATTTGAGTTCCTGGGACGAGCCCCAGATCCAGCAGCCTTCTTCTGGAAAGGCCGGTGGCTTTCAAATGCAAGACCTGGACCTGCATTCCTACAGGCAAATCAGAAAGCGGAATCGTATGAGAAGAAGAATATAGATGGTTCATCTTTCTCCGTCCTTTCTGAAATTATTTTTTGGATATTTATATTTCCTAGCCTTGGATAAGAAAAAGGAAAAATCATGAAAGCCATTTTAAGAAACATAGAGAATGCAACAAAGAGTTAACTAAGGCTAAGAAATGCCTTCTCTAATTTTTATATTATGATTTCTTCTATTTTTGGTGATATAAAAAATAAATTATATTCCCAAATTTTTCAAAAAAGAAAACCTTTGGAAATGATTCCAAAGGTTTTTAAGAAAGAAAGGATTATAAGGCTGCAAATAAGTTTCTTCTATAAATAGCATATAATTCTCTTAGTTCTTCCATTTTATTGTTCATCTCCAGTTGGAGCATGGAGACGGTGGCATAATCTTTATTATCAATGGCCTCTTTGATCCTGGTAAAAAGGGATTTTTGGTTGAGCCTGTCCTTCATCAAATAATTTCTCAATAGATTAATTTTTTCCCATTGTACCACATCGAGATCCACTGCATTTTCGTTTTCATGGAGTTTTTTGCAGTTTCGAATAAAATCCATGTTGTCCGGTATGAGCCGTGCAGATAGTTCGGTAGCCCACACATCGAGTGTGGCTGCTTTGTAAGAATGAATAATTTTTTCAGTAAATACATCATCTTTTAGTAAAATTTTTGTTTTGTGAGGATATTGATCGAATGCCGTTACATTTTCCCATACCGTAGCAGGAGGGACACCAAATAAAGCATTCCTTTCTTTTTCAGTATAATGCTCAAATACATCCAATTCACTTCGGTATGCTCTGTGTTTTTCAAGATAAAAGCTGCTTTCACCCGGTTTTTTAGAAAAATCTTTTTCCAGTTCTGCGGAGGTTTTTTGATTGACCAGTGCAGCTTCAATCCCATCCAGCATCGCCTGATAAATGGCTGCGAGAAGCAGGTATGTGTTGCTGGTCGGATTAGGGGAACGCACTTCAAATCGCGTTGCCAAGGGGTTGTCAAAATCCCGGATCAATCCGACTAAGACAGTCCTGTTTCTAGAAGGGATATCGACCGCTTTTCCTACAGAAGCGACGATGCATACCGGAGCCTCGAATCCGGGTTTTAAGCGATTGAGGGCGTCATTGGTCGATGCAACAAATGGATTGATGACCTCATAATTTTTTAATAAGCCCATTAAGGCTCCCCAACCGATAGGGCTTATAAAATCTTTTTTGATATCAGAAGGAGAAAAGAGATTGATTATTTTTCCGTTTTTTAATTTTGCTGCAACGCTGATATGCGTATGTTCTCCATTCCCCGCTATCCCTTCGATGGGTTTCGCCATAAAGGTAACTTCCAGCCCGTGGAGCATAAAAGTATCCCTGACGATATTGCGCACGAGCAGTTCATTATCAGCGGCTTGAAGCGCCTCCGTATATTTCCAGTCCACTTCCAATTGTTCCATGATATGATCAAAATCTCCGTTGCCTTTTAGTTTTGCTTTGACGCCGCCTACTTCTTTATGTCCCATTTCTGCTTCCAATCCATAAGCGTCTAAAAAGAGAAGAGAGCGTTCCAAGGCTGTACGAACAGGTCCGATCGTTCTTTTCCAGTACTGTTCTTTTAATACCTGAGAAGTGGAAAGTTGCTCCACATCTGCTTTATCATCAGGCGTTTTGACCCAAAATTCGAGTTCCGTTGCCGTTGTAAAGATGATGTCATCGATTTCCTCTACGGATGAGATGCCCCATTCTTCTAAGACATACGGATAACGTGCAATCAAGGAAAGCAGCTCTTTTTTAAAGCGCTGGAGCGCTCGTTTTAAAATCGATCGGGAATCCACCTGAATATCGTTGTGAACAAGAAATGATGGAATTCTCAAAGTGCCGACAGGAAAGCCGGTAATCGGATCGATATGATCAAAATTATAATCGACAAACCAATGAATATGTCGATCGGGAATCAAGTCTACCCTTGCGTTATCCAGAGTAGCAATTTCGGGGAGAATAACACTGGAACCGTCTGTTTGTACGCCATGTTTAAAAAATTCCTCCATATTCTTCAAAAAAAATCCGATAGGGATTTTTTCATCCGTATCATTTCCGCCTAAATCGATCCCCACTAAGGAGACAAATTTGATTTCGGGATGCTGTTTTAGCATATTTCGGATTTCTTCACAAGAAAGCGTAGCTGCAGGAATATAGAAGAGCAGACGGTCGATTTTCGAGAATACTTCTTCTTTAAGCAAATAGATTCACTCCCTGCATACAATATCCTTTCATAAGAAACAATTATAACATAGATTGGGGTTTTGTAAAAGATTTAATGTCTGATTTTAAGATGAAGGTCTTTTTTTGTTGATAGCGATACAAAAAAGTTTGCAAACAGGGAAAAGGTACTTGCAAAAAACAATTTGATTCATATGAAATTAAAAATATCGATTTGAGAACGGATGTTTTTGTGAAAATTATGGAAAATTAGATAGAAAAATGATTAAAAAAGATCTAAAAAAGAAGGAAAAAATAAAAATAAGTAGAAATAAAAGGAAAAGGGCAATAAAATGTTGAACAAGAAAGAAGAGAAAAAAATGACATTACAATTCTTAAAGGGCGTAAATAACAATAAAAACTTCCAGGAACCATAAAAATATATTTAAATGAAGAGATTTTGTTTAAAAAACAATATTTCTTTATTTTTTTTGCAAATTCAAATAAATTAAATTTTAAAAACATTTCATGTACTGTGAATTGTTCAACATATGCGCTTTAAAACGATTGCCTAATTTC
>JAMNXX010000245.1:0-574 GCA_023623095.1 Bacillota bacterium
ACATGCTGGAGGAGAAAACCGAATATCCGATTATTTGAAAGCATTGCGGTATGAGATTCGAGAAATCGGGAAAATCTTAAGAAGATTAGATAGAAAAATAGAAACCTTATATATCGGAGGCGGGACACCGACTACCCTTTCTGCCTTTCAGCTTGATGAATTGCTTGCAGATCTAAAACAAAATATGAACATGGAGAATATAAAAGAAATAACGGTAGAAGCGGGAAGGCCGGATACGATAACAATGGACAAATTAAGGATATTAAAAGAACATGGAGTCAATCGAATCAGCATCAATCCTCAAACAATGAATCCGGAGACATTGGAGCGAATCGGAAGAACACATAACATAGAAGCTTTTTTTAAGGCATATGAGATGGCTGAAAAAGTAAAATTTGATACGATCAATATGGATGTGATCATTGGATTGCCTGGAGAATCTCCGGCGATGTTTGAAAATACGATGCGGGAGATTGCTTTTTTGAAGCCTGAAAATATTACGGTGCATACGCTGGCGATTAAGAGAAGTTCAAGGTTAAAAAAACACATAAAAGAATATACATTTGCAAATGAA
>JAMNXX010000245.1:588-2004 GCA_023623095.1 Bacillota bacterium
AATGTTAAAAATCTCGAAGGAATATGCTGAGAAAATGGGAGCCATTCCTTACTATCTATATCGTCAAAAATATATGTTAGGAAATCTCGAAAATGTTGGATATTGTCTGCCGGGACATGAATGCATTTATAATATCCAGATAATGGAGGAAAGACAAAGCATTATTGCTCTTGGTGCAGGGGCTGTATCGAAAATATTTTATCCAAAAGAAAACCGTTTCGAACGCATTCCAAACATCACAAATGTGGAACAATATGTTTCCAGAATCGATGAAATGATCGAAAGGAAAGAGAAGGAGTTAAGAAAATTAGTTTCAATTTAGCTTGACAGATTTCATCTTCTTCATTATGATAATTAATATAAAATATTTATAAATCAAATGCAATGATGAGGAAGAGTAGATAAAGTACTATTTATAGCGAGTTGAGATTTGGTGGAAGCTCAATAATACAGGCTTTATCGAAGGCACCTCTTAGCAGATTATCTGAAACAAAATAGTAAGATAATTCGCTTTCGGCGTTAATGAATAAGAGTGGGTATGAATTCCAAATAGGGTGGTACCGCGGGATATAAAGCTTCTCGTCCCTTTTTCAAGTGAGGGATGGAGAAGTTTTTTATTCGGAACGATAAACAGAATATCATCTGAATTGTTCATTGCATACTCGAAAGAAAAATGCAAAAGGAGGAATCGGAAAAAATGTCAGAGACGCGCATACGGGCGCCTAGAGGGACAAAGGATGTGTTGCCTTCAGAAGTATATAAATGGAATTATGTAGAGAATCTTTTTAAATCTGTTTGCAACCGATTTGGATATAAAGAAATTAGAACACCAATTTTTGAGGAAACAAGATTGTTTCAACGTGGAGTAGGGGAGACGACAGATATCGTTCAAAAGGAGATGTATTCTTTCAAGGATAATGGAGGAAGAGAAATCACATTAAAGCCGGAAGGGACGGCTCCGGTTGTTCGTTCTTTTATTGAAAACAAGCTTTATTCAGATCCGCAACCAACGAAGCTTTTTTATGTGACTCCTTGTTTTCGGTATGAGCGTCCCCAAGCGGGAAGATTGCGAGCATTTCATCAGTTTGGTATCGAAGTTTTTGGAACGGACGATCCTTCTGTTGATGCAGAAGTGATTAGCGTTGCAATGCATTTTTTCAAAGAACTTGGGCTAAAAAATTTAGAGCTTCGGATTAACAGCATTGGTTGTCCAGATTGCAGGAAGAGATATAATCAAGTGCTGAGGGAATATTTAAAAGAGAAGCTGCCTAATTTATGCGATACTTGTAAAGATCGATATGATAGAAATCCGATGCGGATCATTGATTGTAAAGTAGAAAGCTGCAAGAGAGAAATCAAGGATGTTCCTTGGATGTTAGATTATATCTGTGATACATGCAAGGAAGATTTTGATAA
>JAMNXX010000190.1 GCA_023623095.1 Bacillota bacterium
GATATCATAAAATCCAATGATCTCATCTTTATAGTATTTTACTAAATTTCCGAGTAAATATTCCATGTTTTTTTTGGCTTTCTCTCTATCTTCCTCTGAAATACACTCAATTTCTAAAAATTTTGGTTTCAATACGATTTCTGCTGACAAGGAATCTTTCTCATACCATTTGAAATAAAGGGTTTCATTTTCCTCAAAATCCAACTTGAATTCTGAATGCTTCAGAAGAATTTCCCGTATCCTCTGAAAATCTTTTACAAAATAAACGCTCTGCCAAACATCATATTGTCCATCATCTTCTTTTTCTTCTTCTACCAATCTCATAACAATTTCTATATGGTTCATCAACAATAAACTGTTTTGTTTTAAAAAATGATTCCAATTGCCATATCTTTCTTTATGCTTGTATTCTTCATATTTAGGAATTAAGCTTTTTTCAATCGCATTTTTGAAAAATCCAGGTATGATTCCTTTTACATCTGTCAATTGATCCTGTTCATTCAAATAAATTGATCTTGCAAGAATGAGATCTCCTATTTCCATTACATTTATTTCAGCGCTTTGTATTCTGATTTTGTCTTTTGTAAAGATATCCTGCAGCAAAGCTTGTCCCGGATGAACTTCTTTTAATTCATATATGCTGAGATAAGAGGAGCATTTCTCCAGTGCAAACGCTCTCTGCTCCTGAGTTAATCTGTTTTGATGAATATCTAAGTATTCTTTAAAAATCGTCTTTCCATTTTCTAATATGTAATCATAGATCAGCCAAGAATTAAAATCTGCATACATTTCCGCACTGCCGACGATGTCGCTTTTTTCCCTGTAAAAATATTCTCTTGCTTTTTGGATCTCTTTTTCAAAACGAGGCTGCAGTGCAAATTCTAAAACTTTTTCTTCTATCTGATTTTCTAATTCTTTGATATTCATATCCTTTTCTCTCCTTGTGCTAAGATGTTGTTTTAATTGAAATACATTGTAAAACCGGACGCTAGCCCGATCTTACAATGTATTTTTTTCTAATGTCAATATATAAGAAAGAGCAGGCGCTTCCTTGTAAAAATATTCCAATTGCATTTCTTCTCTCTGTTCCAATGGGTATATGAGCCGGAAAAGCTGAACGAGATCGCTTCTATTTACAAGATCGAATTGAATATTTGAAAAATTTTTTATTAAAATAGAAGCCAATTCATTGTCAATGCCGAATACATCATAATCACTATCTTTAAATATTTCTCTTATTTTTTCATCAGGTTCCGCTTTAAAGTCCCTGAGCGCAACCTCATAGAGCGTTTCAAAATCTGAAGAGATGTTTGTTACAAAATCATTCCACTTTTCAATTCCTCTTACGTTCAGCTTTTTATTCGTTAAATAATTGTCTTCCATATACCTTAGCAAAATAAATTTTGCACAGTGATTGAAACAAGATTTATATAAAAATAACTCAAACCACTTTTCGTCATCGATCTCTAAATTTAGCCGGCTGTCTATTTTAAATTTTTTCAATAATCCTCTGTTTTCATACTGATATTTAACAAAAAAACTTTCAATAAACTCTAATAGCCTATCATACATTTCTTTTGCCTTATCCATTGTCTTTTATCCCCCCAAAAATTTGTTGCAGCAATTCCTACTATATACTATTCAGCCTGTCTATATTTGTGTTTTAAATCTTTGCAAATTGTTTTCAGTAAAAAGATAGGGTAATATAAGACAAAAATTTATCTGCTTTGGTCTTAAATCCATTCCCTATCCTCATATACTAAAATGAGGTGATTTTTGTGAAAAAAAAGCTTTCTATTCGATATGGCTTGATCATCTTTATCTGTTCACTGCTCCTTTTATCTCCGTTTCTGATAAATAAAAAATACATATCGGCTTTTCAATTCCATATTCATTCTTCCAAAAAAATTTCTCAAAAAATATTGCAGGATTACTACAGCAGCAACCCTTCCGTACAAAAAGATGCCGCTCGATTCATCATCGAATGTACTTTAGAAAATCTAAATTATCATCATTGGCAAGAGTATATCGAGTATATTGATCTATCGTTATATCAGGCCCATGTATTGCCCAATAGTGGGGGGGAGCTCATCGCTGTTTTAAATTTATCGAAAGATCTGGCTGCCATCGGCATCTATACGCTTCAAAACGATACGTACATCTTTTCACATAAAATAGAAGAATTGTTGCCCGTTCAAAATCTTGAATTTATTTCTGTTCCTCATCAAGATTACCAGTTTATTATTTCTGAACAGCGATTAGATGAACGATTGGGAGCTCTTTTTGAAGAGCGTTATTTAGAAATTTTCGTGTATCAAAATGATAGCTTTCAATCCATATGGAAAAAAATAAAATATCTAAATGAAATCTACAATGCACAATGGATGGATCCAAGTGAATCATCAGAAAAATGGTTTCAAACAATTGAAGATAACCAAATTGAATTTATAAAAAATGAAACGATTAAAATTTCCGTATCGATTCATAAACAAAAACGAGAAGCTTTAAAAAAATCGATTCCCCTTCCTAAAGATTTCAAAGATGTATTGGATATCCGTACAGAAGAAATATTTTATTGGAATCCGGATTATCAGCAGTTTATTATTCAAAAAAAGACTCCCTATTCTTCTTAAAAACGCTTTCCTAAAGAAATTGAAGTGCACCCCTAAAGTTAGATAGAACTTTTGAGGTGCACTGCTTTATTGCAGAACTTTTAAAAGTGCTTACTCTGATGTCATGCTATTGAAAAGATCGGATACGGTTTGGGTATCCTGCGGATCGATTTGCGGAAAATCAACTTCTTCGCCAAAGTCATAGTAAATATATTCTCCTTGCATCTCCGTTTGAACAGTTGTTCCTTCCGCTTCTATGCTCGTGTTCTGGTTCATTTGCATTTTGTGATATTGTTTTGTTTGTTTATCAATATAATATTTATATTTTGCCTCGATATCTATTTTTTGGATCATATCCGTGATGGCTTTCTTTACCTCTTGCATATCTACCGGAATTTCAGCATCTTTCGCTTTTGATTGCACGATAGATTCTAAATATCCACTCATTTTTTCCAATAATTCTTTATAGATCTCCTTAAATGTATGATAGTCCAAATCAATATTTAACACATAATAATCTTTATCTTCCAACGTGACGTCAGCATCATACGATGCATACATTCCAAACAGCTCCATTTGCTCTTGCGATAGAAGTCCGTTTGTTGCGTTTTGATTTCCCATTAATTTTTCTATCTCTTGCATGAATGGGTTGGTGTCCACCTTCAACCACTTATCTTCTTTTCCGGCTTTCACATACATAATCCCATCATCCAAAAATACTTCCGATTCTTCTTTCTGATCTTCTAGTTCCTGCAAATCTTCTCCCACAGCAGTCGCAACGGATTTGACATAGACTTTTTGTGGTTTTGCAAAGACACCTTCTTGAGCGATCTCCATATGTACTGACTCCCCAAGGACGCTTGTATTCATTTCCATTTTCCCTTTAAATTTGTAATAATAAAACGCATTCAAGTTTTGATCGGCTTTTTGCAGCTTTTCATATGCAGTAAGTCCTTCTCGAAGGAAAATTCTCTTTGCCGCCTGCAGCATTTGATCGGCCTCGTCTTTTGTTACTTTGTTAAGGGGATTTAATATGCCTTCTTTCCCGGAAATCAACCCTTTTTTTACGGCATATACCATATATGGTCTTGCCCAGTTTGAGATGGAATCATTATCTTGAAAAGACAATACTGCATCAGCCGTTTCACTACCGATTCGATTTTCGATCCCTTTCTCACCTAATGCATTCACTACAACCGCTATTGCCTCTTCTTTTGTGATAGGCTTCTGCGGATAGAAATAGTTTTGATATCCGGAAATAATTTTGTTTCGATAAGCAGCCTCTACATATGCTGCATCCGCCTCACCTGCAATGTCTTTAAAGGGAAAAGTCACTTCAGAAATTGGCTGTATTCCGCAAACTTCCAATACTTGTTTTGTAAAATCCAAGCGGTTGAGCACATCTCCGTTTTCTTGTGCAACAGCAATGCTTGTAAATGCAAATAAGAAAACAATTACCAGACATAAAGCACTTTTTGTTTTTCTCACTTTTTTACTCCCTTTCCTGTTATAGTTTTTAATTTTATTATAGTATATAAAATTTTTACCTGAGAATCAAATCCTAAATGTGTTTAGATCGTATCAAATTTAAACTGTTCATCGTCTAAAACGCGGATAAAGAAAGTCTGGTTAATGCATGTACTCAACGCTTGCTCTCTTTTCTTCTAAAAAAGCATTCACAATATATGGCTTTGATACTGCCCCTCAAACTGCTCAAGCCAGATTTTTTTAATTTCTCTAATTTTTCAGCCATGTTTTCAGCAGTTCAACCGTTCTCAACATCGGGTTTTGGACTTCATGATGAAGAGTCTATTCGTTTCGCCCCAAATTTTTATAAAATCACATCATTATTTCAGCAATAATTTTTTTTCTTAATTCTTCAATTTTTTCAAAATCCATATTGTCTGCATAAAAACCTTCTAGAACACCATGCTTTTCTTTTGCTTTTCTGATATTTGCCAATCCTTTCTCTACAATTTCCTTAAATAAATGTTGATCCTCGGCCAACCTTTCCCTGTATCTTTCGAGAATCGAGTGCTCCATAAAATCCTCAAAATCAATTGTTTTCATATTTTTTTCTTTGTATTTTTCACTCGTCGTTATTGCAATATCTGCATTCGGAATAATGAGCGTCTCTATATTCCTCGGAACGAGGGGCTCATGGTAAGCTTCTACAGACAGTCCCTTCCTAATGGCTTCATCAGCAATCTGCTGAAGCAGCGAAGATACCCCTTTAACATACGCACCATTTATATAAATCACGTTTTGAAAAGGGCCAATGATCGTATCATAGTAATCGACATGCCCATCAGGAGTATAGGCACTTCCAAATAAATGTCGAATCCTCCCTTTTTCTTCAGAATAAGGTATGCTTCCCAAAAATTCATCTATCAGATTCCCGATTGCCTGATTGAATTTGCCCAAATGACACGCTTCTTCATAGATATCTTCCATATCATCTCTTATACATTTTGCTGCAGCCAAGAAACGATATGCCCGCTGAAAGGATTTTTTTTTCTCAAGCGTAACCGCTAAAATTTCGTCCTTGTGAATGCGGATATTTTCTTCATTTAAAAATTCATCAAAGTGCAGGATTTTATCGATGACTGCCGGATATTTGGGATCCACGATGTGAGGAGCCGTTCCATCAATAATCGCAATTTTCAAATCCGGTATCGCTATCCCATCTAGTGATTGGCTATCGGATGAACAATGATGGAATTCGACATCATATCCTTTTTCAAGCATTTCCTTTCCTATTTTTTTTATGAAAGAAGATTTTCCTACTCCCGGACCACCTTTAATGATAAAAAACTTTTTTGCCTCTCCATCAATAATATAATCGTAATAGGAATAAAATCCTTCTGATGTATTATTTCCAGGGAAAACTCGCTTGATCATCCCTTTTTTGACCATCATTTACTACTCCTCTCTTTGATGTTTTTCCGTTTTGCACCCCATATTATCCCATACTATTATTTTATTTCTTATCCTTTCGTTTTGTGTTTATTTTTACATTCTTCCTATTTTCTATATTCCCATATTGTGAAATAATGCAAATTTTTATACGGTATTGTTTTTCTATCCTGTGGTCATAATAATTTTAATCATAACTTTATAAAAATAGTGCGCTTATTTTTAAGCTTATTCAGGATATTTTATTATCTTTCGCAATCTAAAAATGGCTTTATCAATCGGGTTGATAAAGATACACATAAAACAGCTGAAAATTGATCATGATGATTCTTTTTTTCATATATAAGAAAAACAACTGTACCGATGGGAGTGTTAATATGAAAAAAAAACAAATATGTTTTTTAATTTTGATCCTTTTCGGGATCCCTTTATTCTCCATCGCTTGTTCTCCAACACCCCAAAAACCTGAAACGAAGTCGGAAAATACTCCAAAGACGATGCCTTCTGTTATCAAAGAAATCGAAAAAGATACATTAATCATCATGCAGCAAGCAGATCAAATCCCTTATTTTGAACGTGTTATCGCAGAAAAAAAGGAAATCGAACAGAAAAAAGAACAATCAGAAAAAGAAAATTCAATCGAAAAAAAAATCGAAAAGGCAATAGAAGGTAACAAAGAAGAGCAGAAATCAACCCAAAAAAAAGAAACAGAAAACGAAAAGCCAAAGCCTATAAGCACTCGAGAAAGTATTTTAAGCGATATTTTGAAGAAAGAGCAAGAAAGTTCTGATGGCAAAGAAGAGGGTTCAACACCTCCTAAAGATATTTCTGAAACTTGGAAAAAAATTAATGATACTATCCTGCAACTGCATAATCGATGGAACGTGCTTGAACCTGTTCTCATTCAACAAAATATTCCTATAGAAACCATTACCGCATTTGAAGATACATTAGATAATTTAACGAAAAGCGGAGTGTCTGAAGATGCATTTCAAACCCTTGCAAATGCAAATCACTTAACCGCTTATTTGCCAAAATTCATGACTCCTTTTAAGAAGCAAATTCCTCCCGAGATTTATTCTCTAAAATACCATATTCGCAACTTGGTATTAAACGCTGCAGCAGACAATTATCCAGCTGCCGAGGAAAGCTTCAATCAAATAAAAAGGCAAAGTGAAGTATTAAAAGTTTCTCTTATTGAAAAAAAAGCTGTACCCGTTCTCAATCAATTTGAGACTTCCGTATCTAATCTGCAAAAATCGTTTCAAAAAAAGGATATTGATTTGATCAAAATTAATGCAAGCATTGTCATGAAAAATGTTATGGAAATGACAGATGTTTTTTCTTCTTCATTATCAAAAT
>JAMNXX010000292.1 GCA_023623095.1 Bacillota bacterium
AGATTGGGACCCCAGCGTGGAATTTTCCAATGGAATTATCGTATTAAATAACATCTATGAAACCCTTTTGCGTTATGATGCGGTCAATGACAAGATCATACCGGAATTGGCTGAAGACTATGAGAAAAGTGAAGATGGGTTGACCTGGACTTTTAAGATCAGAGAAGGGGTCAAGTTTCATGATGGAACGGATTTGAATGCGGAAGCAGTCAAATTTTCTATCGAAAGAACAATGCAGATGAAAAAAGGAGCATCATTTATTTGGAATTGCGTCGAATCAATTAATGTTGTGGATCCATATACGGTAGAATTTAAACTGAAATATCCGGCGCCATTAGATTTGATCGCAAGCTGCGGTTATGCTGCTTTCATCATGTCTCCTACAGCGGTTCAATCGAACCCGGACGATTGGTTTTCTCAAGGAAATGAAGCAGGAACCGGACCTTATATGCTACAAAGCTATACGCGAGGAGACGAGGTCATATTGACAAAATTTGATGACTACTGGAGAGGTTGGGACGACAATCAATTTGAGAAGGTCGTTATTAAAAAGGTTTCGGAAACATCTTCAAGAAGACAAATGATTGAAAAAGGCGAGGCAGATGTAACCATAGAGCTTCCTTATGAAGATATCGAATCCCTTAGAGAGAATCCAAATGTAACGATTTTAGAAGAACCTTCTTATACAAATCTTATTGGATTCTTTAACACGGAGAAAGAACCATTAAACAACAAATTAGTGAGACAAGCATTGTCCTATGCTTTCCCGTATGAAGATGTTGTTAAGTATGCGATGGGTAGCTACGCGACTCAAGGAAGAGGACCGATACCACAAGGGCACTGGGGTCATGGAGAAGGCTTGTTCCAATATACCCATGATATAGAAAAGGCAAAAGAATTATTGGCTGAAGCTGGTTATCCAGATGGTGGATTTAAGCTGTTGCTTACCTATATGTCTGGAGATGAATCAGAAAAGAAAGCAGCAGAGCTTTATAAATCAGAATTGGCGAAGTTAAATATTGAGCTTGAAGTCAGAGGGATGCCTTGGGATAGCCAGTGGGAGATGGCAAAGAGCAAAAACCCAGAAGACAGACAGGATATATTGATTATGTACTGGTGGCCGGATTATCCAAGTCCTTACAGCTGGCTATATAATTTATACCACAGTGAAGAAGAGATTTTATTCAATCTATCCTATTGGAAAAACGAAGAATTTGACAATCTCATTGATTCTGCCGATCAAATGAGTGGGGTAGACCGGGATAAGGCAGAAGAACAATACATCAAAGCACAGGAAATACTCATAGAAGAAGCACCATCTTTTTATCCTTATGACAAACAATGTGTGTGGGTGATGAATGAATCCTTCAAAGGACATGTAGGAAATCCTGTTTATCCAAATGTCGTCTTCTTCTACAATACCTATAGAGAATAAGGATAATAAGGGGCTAATCGATTAGCCCCTTATTCTTTAATAAGATAAAGGGGATGGTCGCATTGAGGTCATATATTTTAAAAAGATTATTGCTAGGAATACTCGTATTATTCGGAGTGATTACGATTACATTTGTTATTACTCGAATCATACCATCAGACCCTGCAGCAAAATGGGCGGGGCCGCGAGCGACACCAGAACAGATTGAAGCTGCAAGAATAGAATTGGGTTTAGATGAACCCCTATATGTTCAATATGGAAAATATATACATGATCTGGTCAAAGGGGATTTTGGTCATTCTTTGCGCAGTAGACAACCGGTGTCTGCCGAATTAAAAGCGCATATTCCTGCTACAATTGAGTTGGTTCTTTTGTCCACTGTTATTGCAATTCTACTTGGAATTCCTTTGGGAATTTATTCTGCAAAAAGAAAGGATCAATGGCTGGATCATTTCAGCAGGTTTTTTTCGATTGGAGCCGTATCATTGCCTACATTTTGGGTTGCGCTATTTTTGCAGATGATATTTTATAACATTTTAGGCATTTTACCATTGGGAGGACGTGTTAGCACAGAAGTAGCACTACTATATACGCTTCCCAATATAACCGGAATGTTAATTTTTGATAGCTTAATCACCGGGAATTTTGTAGTTTTTTGGGATGCATTGTTGCACATTATTTTGCCATGTATTACGATTGCATTATATCCGATAGGGCTGGTTGCTCGGATGACCCGTTCTGCTCTGTTGGAGATTTTAAATGAAGAATATATTACTGCCGCAAGATCCTATGGATTGTCTGAGCGGATTGTCTTATGGATTTATGCATTGAAAAATTCCCTAGGGCCTACCGCCACGGTGGTCACATTATCGATAGGATATACATTGGTTAATACTTTTTTAGTAGAATCGATCTTTAGCTGGCCGGGAATCGGAAGATATATTGCTGATTCTGTTGTGAGCTTAGATTATCCGGCTATTATGGGAGTTACTATTTTTTCGGCATGCAGCTATGTCCTATTAAACTTGATTGCAGATATCATCATTGCATTGGATCCAAGAATACGTATATAAGAGAGGTGCTGTCATGTATAGGAATTTTTTATCATCAAAAGCGCTGCAACCGCGGATCAAAGAATTGAAATTTTCATTTTATCTCTTAAAAAGGAATCAGCTAACGAAGATTTCATTATTCATTGTATTGGGGCTTATTATTCTTGCTATCATATCTCCTTATGTGATCCCATATCCTGAACATGCACAAATGGGGACAAACCCGCAAGATAAATTATTGCCTCCTTCCAGCCAGTACTTTTTTGGCACAGATGAATTGGGGAGGGATATTTTTAGCAGGGTATTATACGGAACCAGAATCTCTTTGAACACAGCTTTATTAGCCGTAGGGCTTGCTTTGTTGATTGGGATTCCGTTAGGAGCGATTGCCGGCTCAATAGGAGGATATATCGATGAGATCATCATGCGGATTACGGATATCTTTTTAAGTTTTCCGCCGTTATTGCTGGCGATTGCCATATCATCGATATTAGGTCCCAGTCTTCAAAATGCTATGCTAGCGATTGCGATTTCGTGGTGGCCTTGGTATACCCGTTTGATAAGGGGACAGGCTATTTCATTGAAAGAAAGACAATTTGTAAAAGCTGCAGAAGCGATCGGCACATCTCCTATAAAAATTATATTCAGCCATATTGTGCCGAACTGTATTTCACCCGTTATTGTCCAAGCTTCCATGGATATGGGCGGCGTGATCTTAACGATTGCTTCTTTAAGCTTTTTGGGTCTGGGCGCGCAGCCTCCTACTCCGGAATGGGGATTGATGATCAATACGAGCAGGAACTATTTTTTAAATGCATGGTGGTATAGCATATTCCCTGGAATTGCTATCTTTATTACAGTGTTGGCTTTCAACTTGCTAGGAGATGGACTAAGAGAGATACTCGATCCCAAGACGAGGAAAAATTAGGAGGTAGGATCGATATGCAGAGTTATTTTGAAATAAAAAACTTAAAAATTAACTATAATACCTTTGAAGGCAAAAAAAATATTTTAGATATTGAACACCTTAAAATCGAAAAAGGAAAGACATACGGACTGGTGGGAGAAAGCGGAGCAGGGAAAACAGTGCTGGCGTTAACGATATTGGGCTTGCTTGCAACTCCTCCGGGAGAAATAGAAAGCGGACAAATTTATTTTGATGGCGAAGAGTTGCTGTCCAAAAAAGAAGAGGAAATGCGGCATATCCGGGGCAAAAAAATTGCGATGATTTTTCAAGATCCGATGTCTAGCTTAAATCCGGTTTTTACGGTAGGATATCAAATGCGTCAGATCATCATGAAAAATCAAAATGTAAAAGAAAAAGAGGCGGATAAAATCGCGCTGAAGATGATCGAAACGGTTAAATTGCCGGATGCGGAAAATATTATGACAAAATATCCTCATCAACTCAGTGGGGGGCAGAGACAGCGGATCATTATCGCGATGGCACTCTCATGCGGTGCGGAAATGCTCATTGCAGATGAACCCACCAGAAATCTGGATGTGACGATTCAGGCCGGCATTTTAAAACTTCTCAAAGAACTGCAAGAAAAGCTAAAAGTGACGGTACTATTTATTGCAAACAATCTGGGATTGGTATCCGCTATATGTGATGAAATAGGAATTTTATACAAGGGAAAAATTATCGAAAGCGGGAAAGTAAAGGAAATATTAAATCATCCAAAGCAGCCTTATACTTGTACCCTCATTGACGCAGCTGTTCAGAATGAATCGATTCAGCAAAACAAAAAAGAGACGCGAGGGAAAGTCATTTTGGAAGTACAGGATTTGAAAAAGCATTTTCCTGTTAATAAAGGTTTTTTCTCGAAACCGGCTGCATGGGTGAAAGCTGTAGACGGAGTTGATCTAAAGCTTTATGAAGGAGAAGTTTTGGGAATCGTTGGAGAGTCAGGCTGTGGAAAATCTACATTGGTAAGTACGATTTTAAATTTGCAGCAGCCTACATCCGGAAAGGTAATTTTTGATGGAAAAGATATGTATGCTTTGGATAAACGGGATTTAAGAAGGACTCGAAAAAATATTCAAATCGTTTTCCAAGATCCTTTTTGGTCATTAAATCCCAGGATGTTGGTAAAAGATATTATAGGAGAGCCGATTAAAGTTCATGAGAAGAACGGGACGGAAGAATTGATCGAACGGACTGAATCGCTTCTTGAGATGGTTGGATTGCCGAAAGAAGGAGTCTTTAAATATCCTCATGAATTTAGCGGAGGGCAAAGGCAACGGATTGCTATTGCCAGAGCGCTTGCTGTAAATCCGAAGCTAGTTGTACTGGATGAGCCGACTTCTTCGATTGACATACTTTCTCAAACTCAAATATTAGAACTATTAGAGGAATTAAAAGAGAAGTTGAAATTAACTTATATTTTAATATCCCATGATTTAAGCGTAGTCAATTCGATGTCTGATAAAATTGCAGTGATGTATTTAGGGAAGGTGGTGGAATATGGATATTCCAAGGATGTATTCCATCAACCGCGCCATCCTTATACAAAAGCATTATTTAATGCGATTCCGGATTTGCATATGGAAGGAGTAGAAGGATTGGTTTCGTTAGAAGGAAATGTGCCGAGTGCCATTAACCCACCTTCCGGCTGTAGATTTCATACGAGATGCCCTTTGGCACAAGAGATCTGTAGCGTGAAAGAGCCTGAAATGGTGAACTTGGGAAATCAGCACAGCGTGAGCTGTCATTTCTCAGAGATGAACGGGCCTGAGGCAAAATCAAGCTAAATGAGCTGATTATACAGATTAAAATGTCTATTTGATGTTCATTCTTCTTATGACCCGACCCGATTTGCTTTGCAAATCGGATCGGGTAAAAGTTCATATATAAATTTATACATAAAATAGAAGGAGTGGTCGAAATGCCCAAATTATATGAATATGATCTTGGAAAAGCATCGGATATATTGGTTCGGGAAATTTTCCAGCTAAAGGAAGGAGAGACCCTTATTATTACGGCAGATACGGAATCTGACGAAAGTGTGGTCAATGCTACGGCCAGGAGCGCATTTGCTGTTGGAGCGAAGCCGATGGTCATATGGCTGCCTGCACCCCATGGCGTAGGGAAAGCGGCTGATCCGATGCTTCCGATCGAAGCGCTGAGCGCAGCACTATGTGAAGCAGACGCTTGGGTGGAATTTAATAATCAATGGCTTTTATATTCTACACCCTTTGAAATTGCTACAGAAAAGAATAAAAAACTGAGATATTTATGCTTGGTAGGGATGGATGCCGATCTAATGATGCGCGTCATTGGGCGAGTCAACAAAACATTATTGTCCAAATTCCTGCACAAAGTTACGGAAATGACAGGAAAAGCAAAGCGTATCCGAATGACTACGCCGGCTGGCACGGATGTATCCTTTGAGACAAATCCCAATAATGTTATGGCATGTGATGATGGGGATGCTTCCAAGCCCGGTATTTATATGTTGGCGGGGCAAATCAATATTATCCCTGACTGGGATACCATCCAAGGGACGATCGTATTTGATGGAGCGCTAACACCTCCCTGCGGGCTTTTAAAGGAACCTGTCACTTTAACGATCGAAAATGGACGAGTGGTGGATATACAAGGTGGACTGCAGGCAAAAGAATTTGAAAAATGGCTAAAAAGCTTTGATGATCCCAATATGTTCCGCTTAGGCCATGTTTGTTATGGATTTAATCCAGGGGCGAAATTAAGCGGAAATATATTGGAAGATGAAAGAGTATGGGGATGTACGGAATGGGGCTTGGGTTATGTAAGCCACCTAGAAGCACCTCCGGAAGGAATCAAGGCAAAATCCCATTGCGATGGCATCTGTCTGAATTCTTCTGTATGGTTAGATGAAAAACAAATATTGGCAGACGGTGTTGTGATCGATGAGGAACTAAAAAAATTGCTGGATGCGATGAATCAAAAATAAAAGGATGATCACTTTTAAAAGACTGTCTTGTTGCGAATAAAAGATTGCATGATATTAGGGAGAATGATTGTGGATATATCATCGTTGAAGGGAGAGTACAGTATGAAAAAATTAAGCAAACAAGATTTATATGATATTCTCTATGGCTGTACAATATTGGGAACAGGTGGTGGCGGTGAACTAGAAGAAGGGCTGAAACTGATCGATCGCGCTTTTGAAAAAGGAAAAGAATTTATTCTGGTGGATCTTGATGAAGTAGATGAGGAAGCGATGATTGCAACGCCTTATATGTGTGGTGCGATTTCTCCTATCACAGAAGAAGAAGAGAAAAAGTATCGTGATCTGCCTCAGATTGGGGAAGAGCCGGCAGTGCATGCTTTCATAGCGATGGAGGAATAT
>JAMNXX010000186.1 GCA_023623095.1 Bacillota bacterium
ATTTTTGATTCCCAAAATGTTTAGCCCATTGCTTGCTGTTTTCATATGCGTATATATGCCTGTTTGATAAACGGATTTCGACTGAGATTTCAGGAGGGTTGCCGGATGAATCAATTAAAAAAGTCTGTTCAATATGTGAAGAATGTCGGCCCGAAGAGAAAAATGATTTTAGAAAAAATGGGGATAATAACTGTTGAGGATCTATTGTATTCTTTTCCAAGGGAATATGAAGATCGCAGAAGGATTCAAGATCTTTCTCAAGTAAAAGATGGTGAAAAAGCTTTTGTGAAAGTGATTGTATATGGGAAAGTGCAGCAGAATATCACAAAAAAAGGGCAGAAAATTTTTAGAGTTCCCATTCGAGATCGTTCTGCAAAAGGATATGCGCTTTTTTATAATACCCCATTTGTTAAAAATATATTTAGAATCGGCAGTGAGGTGTATCTATACGGCCAGATAAGCAGAGCAATTGATCAAATATATATAAACCATCCTACTTATATTTTTCAAAAAGATATAAAAGAATCGGAAACTCCGGCAAAAATCATGCCTGTTTATCAACTGGCAGATGGAATTTCCCAGAAGGAGAGAGCGAGGATACAAGAAAATGCATTGCAGCAGTTTGAAGATTGCTTACAGGAATTTCTACCAGAAGATATTCTAGAAAGAAATCGCCTTTGTAGACTTCCTTATGCTTTATCAAATATCCATTTTCCTAAAACTTTGCAGGCGTTGAAGGAAGCAAGATATCGGCTTATTTTTGACGAGCTGTTTCTTCTTCAGCTTGGCCTTTTGCTAATAAAAAATTATTATGAGAGAAAAGGAAAAGGGATTGCATTTAATGTTCCAGCCAGTGTAAGCCCCCTTATTGAATCCCTTCCTTTTCAGCTGACGGATGCGCAAAAAAAAGTTCTTCAGGAAATTCAAAATGATATGGAGAGCAATAAGGTAATGAACCGGCTTGTGCAAGGGGATGTAGGATCCGGGAAAACAATTATTGCTTTGATTGCTCTATATAAAGCGGTTTTAAATGGTTATCAGGGAGCTTTGATGGCGCCAACTGAAATTTTGGCGCAGCAGCATTTTCATTCAGCACGGCAATGGCTTGCACCGCTTGGTGTTCGTATCGCATTGTTATCAGGAAGCCTATCGAAAAAGGAAAAAGAAAAGGTACTGCATGAAATTCAAAATGGAGAGATCGATTTAGCGATTGGAACGCATGCGTTGATTCAGGATGCCGTTTCTTTTAAAAAATTAGGGCTCGTTGTTACTGATGAACAGCACCGATTTGGAGTTAGGCAAAGAAACCTTTTGACTGAAAAGGGACTTAGACCGGATGTTTTGGTAATGACAGCAACTCCTATACCGAGAACGCTTGCACTGATATTATACGGAGATTTGGATATATCCATCATTGATACGCTGCCGCCCGGAAGGAAGAAAATAAAAACCCGATGCATTTCAGAGAAGCAGCGCCAACAAGCATATCAATTTGTACGCCAACAGATTCAAAAGGGCAGACAAGCTTATGTGATTGCCCCCCTCATAGAGAATTCAGAGGTCATCAATGCACATTCTGCTATCGAGCTGTATCATGAGTTGAAAGAAAAGATTTTTCCGGATATTCGTATTGCACTGCTGCATGGAAAAATGAAATGGGATGAGAAGGAATTTGTTATGCGCCAATTTCAATCAGGAGAAGTTCAACTGCTTGTATCGACAACAGTAGTTGAAGTTGGGGTTCATGTGCCAAACGCAACAGTTATGCTGATAGAAAACAGCGAAAGATTTGGGTTGGCACAATTACATCAATTAAGAGGAAGAGTTGGTAGAGGAAGTAAACAATCTTATTGCATTTTAGTGAATAATAGTAATGATCCATTGACCATTCAAAGGCTGAAAACATTAGAGCAAGTCCATGATGGTTTTGCAGTTGCAGAAAAGGATTTGGAATTGAGAGGACCCGGAGAGTTTTTTGGACTGCGGCAACACGGATTGCCTGAGTTTAAAATTGCAAATCTTTTTAAGCATGTAAAGATATTAAAGCAGGCTCAAAAAGAGGCATTTTATTTAATACAGGAAGATAGAAATTTATCATTGGATAAAAACATTCCTTTAAAAAATAAAATCATGGATCAGTTTGGCGATTTATTTGATCAAATTGGCCTTTAAATGAAATTACCATTCCATTACATGAAATCTAAAATGTTCTAGATATAATTTTGAGAATTCGGGATAGATTAATAGTATAACAGGAGGTGAGAAAATGGCAAACAACAATACAAATCAAAAAGTAGTCCCTGAAGCAAAAGCTGCTTTAAACGCTATGAAGCTTGAAATTGCCAATGAATTGGGACTAAACAACTATCAAAATGTTGATAAGGGCAACCTCACATCAAGACAAAATGGTTATGTAGGCGGATATATGACAAAAAGATTAGTAGAAATGGCTGAAAAGCAATTAAGTGGAAGACAAATTTAATATATATAAAAAATAAAGAAGAGATATTCATATCTCTTCTTTATTTTTTATCTTTAATGGATATAACTATTTAAAAATCTGAAAGAAGAATACTAAATAGATAGATACTTTCATGAAACGATGATAAAAAATTTTGAATAATGTTTTGTTTATGATTTCTGTATATGCTAAAATATAGGTATTGAAAGGAGCGGGATGAATGAGGGTTATCTCAGGTGCCTCGAAGGGGAAAGTGCTCAAAATCCCAAAAGGACTTCATACAAGACCTACTTCAGATAAAGTAAAGGAAGCATTATTTAGCATGATTCATTTTCATATACCAGGAAGTATTGTTTTAGATCTGTTTTCCGGGACAGGCAGTTTGGGAATAGAAGCTTTAAGCAGAGGGGCAGAGAAGGCCTATTTTGTAGACAATCATCCAAAAAGTATACAAACGATAAAAGAAAATATTCATTCTACAGGTTATGGTTCAAAAAGTGTTGTTTTATTTTGCGATGCTCAAAAAGCGATTCAAAAATTGGTATCTGCAGATGAACAGATAGATATTGTTTTCATGGACCCTCCCTACCATGAAAACCTTATATTACCATGCATTTATACAATGATTGAAAAAAAACTATTAAAAAAGACAGGGCTTCTTATCATTGAACATGATCAGAAAGAAAAGTTGCCGGAATGCATTGATATTCTTTCTAAAATAAAGGAAAAAAGATATGGAAACACACGGATTACGATTTATGCAGAGGAGGAAAAAAGATGAAAATAGCTTTGTACCCAGGGACTTTTGATCCAGTTACAAATGGACATATCGATATCATAAAAAGGGCTTCCCGATTGATTGACAAAGTAATCGTAGGAGTATTGCATAATCCTGCGAAAAAGCCTTTTTTTACAGTACAGGAAAGAATAGATTTGCTGAAAGCTGTAACGAGCAATATGGAGAATGTGGAGGTCGATAGTTTTTCAGGGTTGTTAGTGGATTATGTAAAGCAGAGAAAGATAGATGTGATCATAAGGGGATTACGAGCAGTATCTGATTTTGAATATGAATTTCAAATGGCTTTGATGAATCGAAAGCTAAATCCTGAAGTAGAGACCTTTTTCATGATGACCAGTACAGAATATTCCTATTTGAGCTCAAGCATCGTAAAAGAAGTCTTTCAACATAATGGCTGTATTGATGGCTTGGTCCCGGATGTAGTGATTAAAGCCATGGAAAAAAACAATTATAAAATCATATAGGGGGAAAGAATATGGGTATACTGGATTTATTGGATGAGATTGAAGATATTCTGGAAAACAGCTCTTCTATTCCTTTTTCGGGGAAGGCATTGATCGATCGGGAAGAGTTATTAGAAATTATAAAAGAAATTAGAATTCAGCTTCCAGATGAAGTAAAACAAGCACAGTGGATTAAAGAAGAAAGGCAGCGCATTTTGGTCGAAGCGCAGAAAGAAGCAGATACGATGATAGAGGATACAAAAATACATATTGAAGAAATGATAGAAAAAAATGAGCTCACGAAAATGGCTCAGAAAAGATCAGAAGAAATCATTTTGCAGGCTCAGACAAATGCAAAAGAGATTCGCTTGGGAGCGAGACAATATGCCGATCAATTATTAGCGAGTGTAGAAAATGATCTCAATCAATTATTAAATACTGTAAAAGAGAATCGGAAAGAGTTAAAGAGCATGGAATGATCTTTTGCATCCTCTTAATCGATGTAGATTCAGAGCTTATATAAAATTTTTTGTTTTAATGAAAGATTTTATTTTTACATTTTCCTATCCAAGCGAAACAAAATAAGATGATTTGTGAAATCAATGCGATAGCGATAAATGTTATGGTGATAATACAGAACAATTGCGATGAAAAGATAATTTTTTCCGTCCAAGCCGGAAGGAATGGTTGGCTTGTGAGCATGTGGAAAAATACCGTTTTGCTGTTTTCAAAAACGATATAAGAAAATGGGATAACCAATAGGGCCCAAATGGCACTTAAAATCGAATGCAATAATTTCGAAAAAATATAAATGCCAATACTTAAATCAGTTTTACTGATAAATCCTGCAGCTTGCGCATGAATTGAAAATCCACTCCATGAAATGATCATGCTGGATAATACTGCTTGTTGAACAAATGAAATTGATGGTGTTTCAGAAAGAATTTTACAACCGATCGTTATCTCAAGGGCTCCACTTACCATTGCTCGAAAAGCATCTGGGTGTATACCTAAAAAAGAAAAAGGCATCGATATTGAAGAAGCGATGAAGTCTATCAATCCAATCGATGATAAAATTTCTATTATCACTGAAAAGAGGATGATAAATCCACCTAAAAATAAAAGCGTCTCGACAGAATGCTTTACGGATGCACTTAATAAGTTACTGAAATTCGTACTGTTTTTGAAAGTTTGAAACATTTTATGCAAAGCTTTTCCCATGTATTTGGTAGAGAAATTTTGCCTAAGAGAAATTTTTTGATCAAATCCATAAAATCGAAATATCATTCCTGTTGTGAGTGCGCTAAGATAATGCGCAATAGACAGCACAAATCCAAGTTGTGGATTATGAAACATCCCGACAGCGACTGCACCAATCATAAAAAGAGGGCCAGATGTACTACAAAAAGAGAGCAGCCTTTGACCTTCTATTTTTGTAAGTCGATTTTGGCTTCTTAACTGTGTAGTTAATTTAACACCAACAGGATAACCCGATGTGATGCTCATGACAAATATAAAAGAACCTTCTCCGGGAACTTTAAAAATAGGGCGAATAATGGGTTCTAAGAGTGTTCCAATAAATTCAATCACGCCCAATCCAATTAATAATTCCGAGCCGATAAAAAAAGGAAGCAATGCTGGGAAAACGATATAAAACCATGTATTTATTCCTGTTTTAGCAGCTTCAAATGATTGTTGCGGATATCGGATGATATGGATAATGAGGAAGCAGGTAACAAAAATCAATAAACAATAACGAATCAAATAAAAAAACTTTGTGTTCCTGAATCGGAAAAATAGGTATATGCTGATTGCAAGGATAAACCAAAATGTCATAAAAGATTCCTCCCAATGTGCTGCCTATATTTATATATATTGTATTTGCTTTTTTTTAGTACAAATTTAAATGAACAGCAACGAATGCTTTTTTATGAGGAATCATCATTTATTTTTGTATATATGGTTTTCGATAAAAATCTTGTCTCCCGGTGCGGAAGGTTTTGTTTGGGTATCCTAAACTATATATATCGGTTGCTAAAATATCAAAATCGAGCATTTTCTGTGCAGCAGCTTCTAATCTTGTGTGCTTTCCGATGCTGATAATAATCGGTATTTCTGCTGTTTCTTTGAGCGCATTTAATATATCTGCTCCTTTTGAAGAAAAAGCTAATATGCGGGCATATTGGGGTCCCCCGGATTGTTGAAATTGAGAGATATTCTTTTTTGTAATTCCCAATAAAGAATGAATCATAATTCTTTGTAATCGCGTAAGTGGATATCTTTTTGTTTTTATTTGTTGAAGCATATCTTTATAGGAAGTTGTTTGATATGCTGCTTTTTTGATTCTATTTTCAAGTCCTTCGGTTATATCCATGATTTCTGACAACGCATGCGCAGGAGATTTTCTGAGAATATAAAAGATGTTCTGCTCAAATTCAGCGTCGGAAATAGGCCCTAAACCACTATGGATGCTTTTTTCTAATATTTTAAAACTGTTTTTAGGCATGACCTCTTCCAAAGCTCGAAGGGGCTTATTTTCGTTTATAAGATGATTTCGAATGGCTGTAGCGCTGCAAATATGATTTTGAATACGAGTCGAGGAATAATCTGCTTGGATTCTCTTAAATGTATAGGGTTTTATGGAACTATTTAGCCGCATTAATGTTTTGATATATTCAATCCCTAAGATGTTGTTAGGGGAGGAAAGAATCGAAGATGCTTTTTCATCATTTAAACATTTGGAGATCGCATATTGTCTTGCCTCAGGAAATGCAGCACCCTTCGATAAATATGCTTTTAAATATTTTTGATAGCAGGGAGGTTCTTCTACGAGAACTTCCGAAATTCTTGCTAATTTTTTTATATCGCCTTCTTCGCTGCCAAAACAAATCGCATCGATAATTTTAAGCTTTTCCAATAATGAAATGCTTCCATATGCGAAAAATTCAGCACTATTACATGCATATACGACGGGCAATTCAATAACCAAATCGATCCCCTCACGGACTGCCATTTCTGCCCGAATCCACTTATCCAATATAGCCGGTTCTCCGCGTTGTAGAAAGTTTCCGCTCATTACTGCGATGGTATGGGTAGCGCGCGTCAATTGTATGGAC
>JAMNXX010000069.1 GCA_023623095.1 Bacillota bacterium
ATTTTTCGAATGAATTTAACCGTCATATTTGCTCGAAATCTTTGCCTTCTCTCCGAAAAGGCATGTCAATATAAAAAAGAGATTAGAGAAGCCTTTTTCCAGCTTTCCCTAATCTCTTTTTATTTGTGCAATCGCGCGCTTTCCTTGTTTGTATTTTTTATTCTATGCTTGGTTTTTGCTTCGAGAATAGCCTATCAAAGCACAGATCCCATACAAAACCATGATTCCCATTACACCAGCCATCCAAAATTTCGTTACAACTAATTCCTCCACTTTATTCCCTCCTGTCTCTTCTCATCTTTTTTATTGAGAAGGTTTTTTTGCAGAAATTGTAGCAATCACTTGTCCTATAGCAACAATCGCCATCATTATGATAAAGCTTTTAATAAATATACTCCAAAACATTTTATTCCCCCCATTTATCCGATTTTTTTCGTCAACAAATATTCTTCTGATTTAAAGTATGCAGGTTTTCCGCCACCGCCTAAATTCATAATCACTGCCACAACGAAAGTAACGACCAATGTAACGTATCCATTTGGAATATCTGCCATATTGATTGCTGCCGGCAGAGGAGTAAAGGACCAGAGAGAATTAATAATCCAACTAGCCAACAAAGTTGCAATTGCTGTTTTTGCGCTTCTTTTCCAGAACAGTCCAAAAACAACCAACCAGAATACAGGCACAAGCCATGCAAAGAGCCAATTGATTGCCGATAAAATCGGGGGAAGAAATGCAGCAATCGCCATCGCTATCACAGAAAGAATAATGATTGCAATCCTGGTTACTTTCGTAACTTCTTGCTCTGTTGCGTTTGGATTAAATAAATTTTTATAAATATCCACTGCAAAGATAGTTGCGGGTGTTAATGATGTCATCGCAAATGTGGACAAAATAGCTGCTAAAAATGATGCCAACAGCACAACGCAAACCCAGCCAGGCAATAATTCCACTAGCATCGTAGTCGCTGCTACTTTCGGTCCTAATGCGCTAAACTCGGGCAATGTTCTTGCTGTAAGACCAATAACCACTGCAAATACACCAAACAAACCGTTTACAGGCGCTGCAATCCAAAGAGCTTTTTTGATAGTTTGTTCGCTTTTTGCAGACATACATGTTTGAAGAAGCATTTGGCTGATTCCTTGGCAGAACGTAACAGAAACAATATTGGCTAAAGCGAATGTTATCAGAATTTCTGTTGAGCCAACGATATTTAACATAAATCCTTCTCCGGCATCCGTATAGAAGTTTGCTACAGTATCAAAGTTTCCTCCGGGGAGTTTAAACGCTAGGAAAACGGTTGCCAATACCAATCCAATATACATGATTACCGCATTCACTAAATTAATCCAGCCAACCTCTTTCATACCGGCCATTATAACATAAAAGATTCCTAAAATACCTCCAACAATTGCACCATTTTTAATGCTCCAACCGGTCATTGAAGAAAGAACAATTCCAATTCCTTGTGTTTCAAGTGTCAATATCCCCCAAATAACAGCAGCCATAACGCAGGAAACAAGCAATCTTGTTCCTTTTCCATACATCCTTTCCAATAACTCCGGTACCGTTGTAACTTCCAGTCTGCGAACCCATAATCCCGTACTGAGGCAAACCACAACCAGCAAAACAACGTGAGCGATGCTAAACCATATGGCTGAAGCACCCATAAACCATGTCATCTCGAAAACGCCTAAAATGTGAGCTGTTCCTAATACGGTTAATGCCATCGTTGCAGCAACAACTCCAAGGGGCAAATCTCTTCCTGCTAAAGCAAATGCACCTGCTTCATCTTTTTTATGATTTCTCGATACCCACCAACCGATTCCAAATATTGTAACGATTTCATAGATAATAACCGCTGCTAAAATTCCATACCTCACACTTTTTTCTCCTTTCTTTATTTAAATTGAGGCTATTCGGAACGAATAGCCTCTTTTATACTACATCGATGCTCCTTCCGGAAATTTTCTAAAATGCACATATACAATTCAATATCATCTTTTAAAATTATTTTAAAGCAAGTAAAGTCTATATCCTTGAATTTTTATATATTAGCAAAACTTAATTCCGGCCAAACATCTTTTTAAGCGTTTTACACCTGCTTTGCCTTTTTATTACAAATTAGAATCACAGAATCGTTTCAATTTTATCGTACTCTTATCTTGCTGGTGAGAATGTTACGATAAACTTCAATGTGTCATCGCCTACAGGATACAATTCATGATCGGATCCCATTGGGATATACAGTGCATCTCCAGGGCCGAAATCAAATCTTTCCCCATCAATGATGGAGTATCCTCTTCCTGATAAAATATAGTACACATGATCCGACTCCGGATGATTGTCTTTCAGCGCAGCTCCACCAGGACGGATTTCAGTTACATGGAATTCGATAGAATCGCTTCCACCATTCTTTGGAGTAACGATTGGGAATGCAGTTGAATTTTCATGAAGCGGTGGTACAACTCCTTCTACATCATATATGTTTCTAACAAATGGTTCTGTTGCTCTGAAAGGTTTTCCGCCACCTGGTGCAGGTGTTAATGTAACGACAAAACGAAGGGTTTCAGTACCAATTGGATACATTTCATGATCTTTGTTTCCAGGAATCCACAATACATCGTTTGGACCATATTCATATCGTTTTCCGTCAATAATGGAATATCCTCTACCTGATAAAATAAAGTAGCAATGATCTGCATCTTTATGGTTGTCTAAAATCGCTGCTCCACCAAAACGAATTTCGCAAATGGAAAAGAATTGTAAAGTAGGATTTGCACCCATTGCAGGAGTTACAAATGCAAATGCAGTTGCATCTAAATGTTTTGGAGGTTGTGCACCTACCGCCTCAAATGATCTTGTAACAAAAGGTTTTGCCATTGTAAATTCCTCCTTATAGATTTTAGTTTTCAAAATTTTTTATTATAGGGACTCGTTTTTTTGAACGCTTTTTTCTTTTTCTATCGCTCTCTTATCTTTCTACTCCACACATTTCTTCCAATAATTGTACGAGTACAGAGAAGTCTCTATCTCCTTTTCCGGAAGCATGTGCAGCCGCTAGGAATTGTCGCGTAACAGCCGTTACTGGCATGGATACGCCATATTGTTTTGCAGCGGCAAATGCAAGATCAAAATCTTTTTCCATCAATTTTACGCTAAATGCAGGATCATATTGCCCTTTTGAAATCGGAGCCACTTTGTAATTTACCAATGGTGAACCTACTGCGCTTCCTGCAATTACTTCACATGCTTGTACAACATCTAATCCTGCTTTTTCTGCTAGAACAACTGCTTCTGCCATCATCTGCATAGAAGTTCCAATCATAATGTTTAAAGCCAGCTTCATAACTCTCGCTTGTTCTCCGGCACCAAGGTAAAATTGATTTTTACCCATTGCTTGGAATAGAGGAAGTGCTTTTTCATAAGTTGCTTTGTCTCCTGATGCTAGGATTCCTAAAGTGGCATTTTCTGCCAGTACTGTACTTCCAGTTACCGGAGCTCGAAGGAATTTGCATCCTTTGGCTTCTACAGCATCATTTACTTTTTCTGATTCTTCAGGAGCAACTGTACTCATATCGATCACAATTTTTCCTGCAGATAATCCTGCGACAACCCCGTCTTCTCTCAAAGTAACATCTTGCAAAGCGGGACCGTCTGCAACCATTGTAAAGATAAACTCACATTTTTCTGCTATTTCTTTCGGGGAATCCGCCCATTGAGCGCCTGCATCAAGTACCGGCTGTGCTTTCGCTTTTGTTCTGTTCCATACTGTTACTTCATGGCCTGCTTTTATTAAGTTTTTTGACATAGGCACTCCCATGTTTCCTAAGCCTATCCAACCTACTCTTGCCATTTAAACTCCTCCTCCATACTTATAAATTTTTTAAGATTTATAAATTTATACAGGGAAAAGTAATTTCTCCTCTGTTGAACCTTTTTAATAAACCATACAGCCTGGCAGTCCGCAAGAAATTAATTCTTCAACCGGATATTTTGTAATAACTTCGCAGCCATCTTTTGTAACAACAACTTCTTCTTCAATTCTTGCTCCGCCGGTGCCGTCTTCTGACGGGCAATATGTTTCAAGGGCAAATACCATGCCTTCTTTGATTTCAAATGGATGATCCAGTGAGAACAATCTGGATATAATCGGTTTTTCCCAGATGCTCATTCCGATTCCGTGCGCAAATTGCAATAAGTATGCTTCTTTCTCATTCCTAAATCCTAGTTCTTCTGCAGAAGGCCAGCATTTTGCGATGTCCGCTGAAGTAGCGCCTGGTTTTACCGCTTTGATAGAATCATACAGCCATTTCAAAGCTTTTTCATATGCTTTTTCCTGTGCTTTTGTAGGTTTTCCGCATACAAATGTTCTATAGTAGCAAGTTCTGTATCCATTGTAAGAATGCATGATATCCAGATATACGATCTCTCCTGGTCGGATCATTCTGTTGGAAAATGTATGGCTGTGCGGAATTCCTCTTGGTCCTGCAATGCTATTGATGCATTCTACCAAATCGGATCCCATGGAGTATAATTCATAGTTTGCGATCGCTACTAAATCGTTTTCCTTAACACCAGGTCGAATGGCTCTTGCAATTTTTTCGTATGTTGCATCTACCATTGCTGCTGCGGTCTTCAAAAGTTCAATTTCATCCGGAGTTTTGATAATTCTTGCATCCAACATTGCCTGCTGTCCATCGACGATCTGAATATTTCTTTTTTCAAGTTCTCTGATTAGAGGAATATCAACGATATCCATTCCGATTGGTTTATCTTCTACGCCATATTCTTTCAGCCATCTTTCAATATCATCAGCCACATCTTCAACCATTCTTGCATCTTGAGGAATGGCTCCCCTCATCGAACCAACTGCAGGATGAACCCTATCTGCGATCCATGGATTTCGATCCCTCTTTGAAGGTGTTGCAGGGTCAAACAATAATGGATCTGCTCCCTCAGGCAATATGCAATATCTATTCATTTTGTTTCTGCACCATTCGCCTACATGTGTACCGGTAATATAGCGAATATTGTCAAAGTCATAACAAATTAAAGCACCTAGTCCATATTTTTTCATTTGCTCTCTTGCTCTCTCAAGCCTGTCTCTTCTTAAGCGGGCATAATCCACACCTTGTTCAAAATCAAAACCGTTTTGCCCATATTTCATACCAAATTACCTCCTTATTTGTTATTTGTTCTTATTTGAATTGCATAAAATGCTTGTTATGGCATGATGTTATGAAACATTGTGCCCGTTCTGCTATTTTGTTTTTGCAATAATTATGCCAAGATTTTTTTTAAATATTTCCTCTTGGCTTCTATTCATTTTTCGACAATTTTTTCACCGATTTAACTCAACTGCATCCTGTCAATCATCAATTATAAAGTGATAAAAGAACCCCATTGATTGTTTTTGTTTTCCCTTGTGCTATCATTTGTGAATTATCGTTTTTTATTCCTACGTGTCACATAATCTGTGACGCTTTTATTGTGCCATGTGTCTTTTTTATACATGTGCTTATTTTATAAATCATTGATTGATATATTCGCTATACCACTAGCAACTTCAATCTGAGTGCAATAAGCACGTGAACATTTGGCACAAACCTTGCTTTCAAATATTTTTTAAAATATAATTTAAAAAATATAAAAAATGCTCCTAACTGATACAATCCCTTTTCGAACCCCTATTTCTATAAAATGTTTCGATAAGGATACAATAAAAAGTAAAATCATGCTATATCGATATCTTAAAAAATAGGAGGCTTGGTTTTGTCATGAAATGTATTATGAGTCCTTTTACAAGCTGCTATAAAAATATTGCCAGTGAAGAATATTATCTGTCTCACTTTGATGAAGATATTTTCTATCTTTATATCAATTCGCCATGTATTGTCGTAGGAAATAATCAAAACACCTATTCTGAAATTAATCAAAAATACGTTAAAGAGCATGGCATTGACGTGGTCCGGAGGCTTTCCGGAGGCGGTGCTGTCTATCATGATCATGGGAATTTAAATTATGGTTTCATCACCAAAAATACGGGACAGGACATTGATCAAATATTTCGGGAATTGACGCTTCCAATTCTAAAGGTGCTTCAGGACCTGGGAGCCGATGCTCGCTTTTCCGGGAGAAACGATCTCGTCATTGACGGGAAAAAGATATCCGGTATCGCACAATACCATACTGCAGAAAAAACGCTCCTGCACGGCACCCTGTTGTTTTCCTCGGACTTAACAAAATTGTCAGCTTGTCTCAATGTGGACCCGAGAAAATTTGAAGATAAAAGCGTCAAATCGACTCAAAGCAGGGTAACCAATATTCGCCCTTTCTTATCGAAGGAAATCAGCATTGAAGAATTTTCTTCCATCATTATAGAGTCCATCATAAAGATGTTTCCGGGTTCTTCTGTTTATGAACTGACAGAAAAAGATAAAGCTGCAATTGAGGAACTGGCAAATACGAAATACGCTACTTGGGAATGGGTTTATGGAAATTCTCCGGAATTCACCTATCAACATACAATCAAATATGAAAAGGGGATTGTCCAGATCGGTTTAAATGTATCTTCAGGAATCATTCAGGAGATTTCCATCCAAGGCGATTTTTTCGGCAAAAAAAATATAGAGCAGCTTAAAAAACTGCTCACAAATATTCCTTATGATCAAAAGAGTATACAGTCCGCATTGGCCGAAATCGATCTTTCGGACTATATCTTTGGACTTTC
>JAMNXX010000237.1 GCA_023623095.1 Bacillota bacterium
TTTATGTTCTATCAAAGTTTTTCCGAAATGCACCTATAAAATACATCGCTAAAAGATATGGAAAAAAAGAACAGAGCCATATATAAAATGGAAAGGTTTGAAAAAAGCATGGAATGCATGTTTAAAAAAGTTTTGTACAACATTTTCTAAAAATAAAAAAGAAGCATTTCTTTTATCGGAGAAAATGCTTCTTTTTTATTTTAGGTAATTATATTTTGTCGGCGGGGAAATGAAATCAATACCGGTGATAAAAAGAAAGGGATCCGATTTTGTCGGTGCAAAGCACCGGTGATAAAAAGAGCGCAAGAGGAAATTTTTATAGAATCATCAATACAACTAAATCAAAGAAAATCTGTGTATGAAAAGGATATATATTGAACGGCTCACTTGCATGGCTGGATGGTGTATGAGTCCCGAAAAGTGTAGGAAGAAGATATATATTTGACAACCGGGAGGGGATAGGAAGGCAACATGAGGCAGATGAGATCCGCTGTGAATTTAAAATTCAAACTCTGGGATCAATTCAATATATAAATCAGGAAATTCTTTTTTTAGTTCGGACTCGAGTTCATCACGAGCTTTCTTTATCGTCGAGATGGATATCATTTCGCCTGGACTTTTAAAATAAATGCTGATCCAAATTTTTCGCCCCGTCTTTATAATATCGTAAACGGTCTGCTCTAAATGATAATCCTTCAATACATCCTGCCCGATTTTCTTTATCAGATTTGTTGTTTCCGGATCCGGGGCAAGAAGGAATAAATCCCTAAGACCTGAAATGGCTGTCTTGATCGGCATCGGCAGTATCAGCGCTGAAAGGATAATCGCAACGATCTGGTCTAAATAAACTGAAAAGTTTTTCATCCACTCTGTTTGTATGATGGCGGGTAGAATAAAAGCCACTGCCAATCCTACACTGGCAACAGCGTCAATGATCCATGCATTGATTTCTGCCTTGACGATGGAAGAATTCAGTTTTCTATTCATCCGGATCATAATCAGCAGAATAACGCCGCAAATAATCGCTGCAGATAATTCAAATAAGGCGACGCTCGTAAAGGATACAGGATTCCCGCCTTTTAATATGATTTGAATATTGTTTATCAGAAGCCCAACTGTCACAGCAGTTAGCATAGAACCTTTTATTGCAATAAAAATCGCTTCTACCTGAGAAAATCCAAAAGGATGCTTTTCAGATGTGGGCTTATATAATATGGGGATAATTTTTATCGATATGAAAATTGTTAATAAATCGGCTGCACCATAAACCGCATCCATTAATATGGATTGAGAAGAAGTTGCTAGAGCCATGATCGTTTCTACGATAATAAAAAAGACGACTCCAAACATAGAAACATTTAATATTTGCCTTTCAGCCTTTATTCTTTTTTGTTCATCCATAAAATCACCTTTTCGAATTCTGTATTTTGCTTGATTTCAATCATGCTTATATTTGTGAACATGCTTTTCCATCACTTTATTATAATATCAAAGCTTAACGGATACAATAAAATATTTCTATATGGAAAGTTTTTTTGTAATCACGGATTTCAGACCATCCAAATCCAAAACCGCCTTCTAAAGCATAGGCAAGAGGGGTATTCCAATTATTCGGCTTCCCATCTTGTTTCAAATTATTGAATATAAAAAATTTTTTACAATATATTCCTATACAGGATACAATAAATGACTTATAATAAAGACATACTGGAAATGAAAGGTTTTATTGAAAAAATGCTATCGTCAATTTTCATTTCCGTTTACAGATTGTGATTGAAAAAGGGAGGAAAATCATGAATACGGGGATAAAAGGGACAACAAAATTATATGCAGTGATTGGAAATCCTATTGAACACAGCTTTTCTCCTATGATCCACAACCGTATTTTTAAAACGCTCCGGCAGGATGCGGTATATATCCCATTGAAGATAGAAGAGGAGCATTTAGCGGAATCGATTCCAATGCTTAGAAATTGTTTTGAGGGATTTAATGTTACGATACCGCATAAACAAAAGATCATCCCGTATCTGGACGAAATGGATGCAGATGCAGAGAGATATGGAGCCGTGAATACGGTAAAGGTGAAAGATGGAAAGTTGATCGGGTATAATACGGATGGCTATGGGTTTATCAAGGGTCTTGAAATGGAGGGGGTTTTGCTCAAAGATCAGCCGGTACTGCTTTTAGGAGCCGGTGGAGCGGCTCGAGTGGCAGCATTTGAACTTCTTCAGAAAGGAGCCCTTTTGACGATTGCAAACCGCAATATTCAAAGAGCGCAGAAGCTGAAGGAAGAATTGATACAAAATGAGAATTCATCCAAAATAGAAATTTGTCGATTAGATGAGATCAATCAAGGGTATGTATGTATCGTGAATGCCACACCGGCAGGGATGTCCCCTTATGAGGAAGAAATTCCGGTTTCGGTTGAAGTCATCAGGAAATCAAGGGTCATCTATGATCTGATCTACAATCCTTATCGCACCAAATTGCTGCAAATAGCACAGCAGTATGGGTGCAAAGTCATCAACGGTTTTTCCATGCTGTTTTATCAGGCGGTCAAAGCGCAGAAAATATGGCTGGAGAGTCAAAAAATCGAAGAAGAAAATTTCCAATCCATCTATCAGGAAATCGAAATCCTTTTGCGGAGGGACAGCCAATGAAAATATGGGTGATTCATGGACCGAATTTGAATCTATTAGGAGTTCGGGAAAAGACAATCTATGGAGAAAAGGATTTGGATTTTATCAATAGAGAAATTCAAAAAGAGGCAGCATCCTTGGGGATGGATGTGGAAATTTTTCAATTCAATCACGAGGGGGAGATCATCGATACCCTCCATCGTGCTGTCGGAAAGATAGATGGGATCATTATCAATCCGGGAGCCTACACCCATTACAGCTATGCCATCCGAGATGCCATCGCAGGGATTGGAATCCCTACGATTGAAGTACATATTTCAAATATTTATCGGAGAGAAGATTTCAGAAAGCAGTCCGTTACTGCTCCCGTATGTGTAGGACAGATCTCCGGATTTTCATATCATTCTTATTTATTGGCATTGCATGCTGCAAAATGGCATTTTGCAGAAAAGGAGGTGTAAACCGCTGGATACATTAAATCAAATCCGAAAAAGGATCGATACATATGATCGGGAGCTCATTCAACTATTTGAGAAGCGGATGGAAGAAGTATTACAAGTTCTTTCATTTAAAAAAGAACATAAAATGCCTATCTTTCAAAAAGAAAGAGAAGAACAGGTATTGAAAAAGGCAGCGGAAAACATCCAAAACCCCCTTTTTGAGGCGGAAGCAAGGGAATTTTTTGAAGCGATCATGCGCATCAGCAGAAAATTACAGGCAAAGCTTCTGTTTCCATACAATATCGTATTGATTGGATTTATGGGAGCGGGGAAAAGCGCTGTAGGGAAGGAACTGTCCTTGCTTCTTGAAATGGAGCTGATCGATATCGATGCGTATATCGAAAGAGAAATACAGATGACGATAGCCGATCTATTTGAGCGGTACGGGGAAGATTATTTTAGAGACAGAGAAGAGGAAGCCGTCGAAAAAATCAGCAAAAAGAAAAATTGCATTATCTCCTGCGGCGGAGGCGTTGTTTTACGTGAAAAAAATATCGCAAATCTTAAAAAAAGCGGAAAAGTTATTTTTCTTGAAGCAAAAGCAGAGACAATTTATTCCCGCATTCATGACGATACCACAAGGCCTTTGTTAAAAGGGCATATGACAGTCGAAGGGATCCAAAAAAAATTGGAACAGAGAGAAAGTTATTATCAGCGTGCAGCGGACTTTGTGATATCTACGGATCATAGGACAGAAAAAGAAATTGCTCAAGAAATCATCTCTTTGTTGTGTGAAGGATCATTTGCTGTAAAATAAAACTTTTGTTTTTAAGGATTGCGCATTTGCAATCTTTATTCAGTCAATCGGATAATGCTTACTTCATATTTTGCTTATCAATAGGGGGATCAAATATGTTTCAGTGGAAAGATGTACTTAGCTGTAATATTGCTGAGATCGATAATCAGCACAAAAAACTTCTAGAGATCGGATCGAGATTGTATGATATCATCAGGAATCAGAAGGATTTTGATTATTATGATGATATCCTATATATTTTACAAGAGTTGCAAGATTATACCGTATACCACTTCGATTATGAAGAAAAACTGATGCAGCAATATGGATATGAAGGATTGGAAGAACAAAAAAAGCAGCATCAGCATTTTGTGGACAAGCTAAAGGAAGCTGCAAAAAAAGATATCGATGAGGAGCAATTCAGTTTTAGCTTAGATTTGGCCACATTTATTGCCGATTGGATAGAGCATCATATTCTTAGGAGTGATAAAAAATATAAAGATTTTTTCAATGAAAAAGGTGTTTTTTAAAAAATATATGAAACGAAAAATTTTTGAGCGTCAGTAAAGAAAGGGATGTATGAAAGATGTTTGGATCTTCAATTCGGCAGAGCGTTCAAGAAGCGATCGACCAGATCTTAAAAGGGCGATTTCGTGAAGTGATGGAGGATGAAAACATCCAAAAACGATTTGAAAATATCATCCGATTAGCGAAAATCAAAGCAGAAGACAAAGAAAGGATCAGAAAAATTACGCAGGAAATTTTTTATCTGGCATCCGGAATCAGTTCTTTTGACCTTCAGCTAAAATATGAAGGAGAAAAAATCCGTGAGGCGACAGCCGATTTAAAGAAAGTTTCCGAAGAGCTTACGCATGTTTTTCAAACGATTGCTGACAACCAACAAGAATTGGCAGATGCTTCCACGGATATGTCTGAATCGCTGCAGGACATCGTAAAAAAGGTCACGGTGATTGAACAAAATACGATCCACAATGCAGAAAATATACTGAGCATTGAAGAAAGCATTGCAAAAATCAATCAGGAAGCGAAGGAAATGGAAACCCATGTCTTATCATTTGTAGATATATCGAAGGAAATCACCGATGCGATGAGCGGCATTCAAACGATTGCAGAACAGACAAATTTGCTGGCACTAAACGCTTCCATTGAAGCAGCACGATCGGGAGAAGCCGGAAAAGGATTTACAGTTGTTGCGGAAGAGATCCGAAAACTTTCGGACAATACGAAGGATTTTCTGGAAACGATCACGCAATCCCTTGTAAAAATGAATCAATTTTCACAAAAGAGCCAAAAGAGCGTGGAAATAACAGCAAACAACATCAATACGGTCAATGAACAGATCAGCCAAATGAACGAATCGGTTTCAGAAAGCAAATCAAATGTTATGGGGATTTCTGAAAATTTGTCACAGATAGCAGCATATTCTGAAGAATTGACTGCGAGCACAGAAGAGGTCAGCAGTACGATCGAAGAAGTTGCACAGATGGCAGAAAATGTAGCTGATTCGGCGAGCCGCCTGGATGATGTCAGTGAGCATCTCCTCAGCCTCTCTAATAATCTGCAGGAGGTTGAAGGAACAGCAATCGACTTGACCGCTGAATCCAGTTCTTTGGCCAATCATCCTTTTTATAATTGGGAAAACGATGATTTTATTCGCCTCTTTTCTGATGCGATTGCTGCCCATAAAAAATGGATGCAGACTTTAAAAACTATGGTAGAGGAAATGAAAATCTATCCGCTGCAAACTGATGATAGAAAGTGTAAATTCGGCCATTTTTACCACGGGATTCGACCCATCCACAAAGGAGTTGTTCCTCTTTGGGAAGAAGTAGATAATGTCCATCATCAACTGCACGGAATGGGTCAGAAAGCGATGGAGGCCATTCAAAGCCATGATCAGGAACAAGCCAGAAAAAATTACGAAGAGGCGGCAACACTTTCTGCAAAATTGTTAAATTTATTTGAAACACTGATCCAAAAGGCAAAGGCGCTTTCAGAACAAAGAGAATGTATTTTCTGCATCATATCATAAAAAACGGACTGAAATAAAAACAGTCCGTTTCTTCGTTTCGAGAAAAGAATTCTATCCATCGGAAGAACCGAAAGCAGATCGATCTTTATCCTCTAAAAAGCTTTTGATTTGATGCTGAATTGTATCTGAAAGATTTGCTTGTTCTTCTTTGGAAAGTTGTTTTGGGTAAATTGGTTCAAAGACATGGATAAAGACTTCTGAAGGTTTTACGGCGTATTTGTTTGCTTCCCAAATGCGGTAGGAGCCATCGATGGCAACGGGGACGATCGGTACACCTGATTTGATTGCCAGTCTTAAGCTTGCCGGCTTAAATGGAAGCATATGAGGCCCTTTGCTTCGGGCCGATTCAGGAAAAATAACCATGGAATAGCCCGTTTTCATAATCTCAAAAGCCTGTTGGAAAGCCCTTATGGATTGGCGGGGATTGCCCCTGTCGATGAATACCGATTTCATGCGGGGGATCCATTTTCCAAACAAAGGGACATTTCCAAGTTCTTTTTTTGCAATGAAGCCTTTCGGTTTATCGATAAAGCCGAACAGCAAAGGAATATCAAAATACCCCTGATGATTGCTTACAAAAAGAACAGGGCCTTCCGGAAGATTTTTTGTTCCAGAAACATAGACGCTGGATCCGGTTTGCCGGATAATATGTCTTCCCCAAGTAAAAGCAATTTGATGAAGCAGTGCATTGACTTTCTGCTCGTTTCCTTCTTTTTTACATTTTTTGATTCGTGTGATCGAGGGGATCAAAAAGATCAGATAAGCAAAGAAATAAATCACCAGCCATATAGCGCGAAGC
>JAMNXX010000279.1 GCA_023623095.1 Bacillota bacterium
GCGGGAACTTATCAAAAATCTAGATACCATTCCTTCCCCTTTTGAAGATAGAATCCAGCAGAATGAAAAAAAGATTATTTATTATGAGAGTTCCCGAGGATGCCCTTATAATTGCAGTTATTGTATTTCATCAACGATCAAAGGTGTTCGATTTTTTTCTTTAGATCGCGTTAAAAAAGATTTAAATATTCTTATAGAAAAATGTGTAAGGCAGGTTAAATTTGTAGATAGGACATTTAATGCAAATAAAGAACATAGTCTTGAGATCATGAAATATCTTGCTGAAAAAGATAACGGATATACGAATTTTCATTTTGAAATGACAGGAGATCGAATCGATGAGGAAATGCTGGAATTTTTATCGAGGGTTCGAGAAGGGTTGTTTCAATTTGAAATCGGTGTGCAGACTACATATGATAAGTGCGCTGCAAGCATCAATCGGAATGTGGATTTTTGCAAGCTTAGCCGTACCGTCAAAACCATATCTGGGTTTAAAAATATCCATTTGCATCTCGATTTGATAGCAGGGCTTCCTCATGAGGGGTTTAAGCGATTTAGAGATTCTTTTGATGATGTATACCGGTTAAAGCCTCAAAAATTACAGTTGGGATTTTTAAAATTGTTAAAAGGATCAAAGATTCGAAAAGAGAAAGATAAATATGGATATATTTTTCAAGAAGAGCCGCCTTATGAAGTTCTGGGAAATGATGCAATCCGGTATGAAGAATTGCTAAAGCTCAAGGGGATAGAGGAAATGCTGGAGAAGTATTATAACTCCGGTGATTTTCAAAATGCCTTAGAATATATATTCGCTCATTTCTACAAAAGCCCTTTTGAATTTTATCAGGATTTGGCGGAATTTTGGGAGTCGCATGGATATCATCATATTTCTCATAGTCGGGATGCATTGTATAAAAATCTTTTAGATTTTTATTTGCAAAAAAATTTCAAGGGACGAGAGATTTTTGAAGAAATTCTAAAATTAGATTATCTCATGCACAAAAAAAGTGTTGTTCCGGATTTTCTCCCACGAGTAGAAATCAATGATTTTCAAAATCGAATCCACCGGTTTTTACAAGACAAGAAAAAAGTTGAAAAATATTTACCCCAGTATGCAGAATGGCCTGCAAAGCAGATTGTTAAAAAAGTACATTTTGAATGTTTTCGATATGATGTTTTGGAAATCATTAAAAATCCCGATTTAAAGCAAACAGATGAGAAAATAAATGTATTATTATTTGATTATGATGTGAAGCAAAAGATCTTTTATAAATCTAAGTGCCATAAGGTGGAAATTTAAAATTAGAGGGGGTTGAGTATGAATCTATTCAAAGATATTTGGGAGACAAACAAGGAAATCATACCGAAAGCTTACCGTTTGCTGTTAAAAAACTGGCCGATTTTATTTACAGGGATTGTATATTCCATCATTCTGATTTTATTATGGCGTGTGGCATTCATGTTTTGGATTTTGGCAGGGCTCGTGATTACGCTGGTGCAGAGTGCCATCATTTCAAACTACCTCTATTTGATTGAAAATATTATCCGATACCAGCGCATTACGATGGAAGATTTTAAAGCGGGATTTACGGTGTATATTTGGAAAATATACGGTATTATGATTGTCATATGGTTTGCCAACTATGGAGCCAGTTTATTTTTAAGCCCCTTATTTAATATCCGGTTGGGGACGGTTTCGTTATGGTTTTTGGTGAAAGTAGCAGCATTTTTGCTTTTAAATAGCCTTCCTGAAGTCATCTATCAAAAACATTTTTATATTGGAGAAACGTTCCGATACAGTTTTGAGTTTATAAAAGAAAACTGGATAGATTGGTATATTCCGAATGTCGTATTGGGATTGTTGTTCTATATTGTCATGGGGGACATACGCACTCCTGATCTATTGCTGAGAAATCGGATGTTCTCATTTGCTTCTTCAGGAATTCTTCCTTATTTGGTAGGACAGTTGTTATTGGCATATTTGATGATATACAGAGGGTTGCTGTTTGAAATTTTAAGCGGTACATCCAGGAGAAAAAGAATGTTTATGCGAAATCAGTATCGTTGAAGAGGGCGGTTTAAGGATAGACAGGAAAGGGGTGCTGTTTTCGATATTCTCATTTCATCACGAAAGAGTTTATAGGAGGGCCGCTATGTTTAATAGAATAGAAAAATACTTGAAAGACAGGCTGAAAAACATTGTATTTATTGAGTTAAAAGAAGGGCGGGGAGAAAAAGAGCAAAAAATAGACGCATTAAGAGGGATTCCCTTGCCGATTCATGTGAAAGAATTCATGAATATTGTAAAAAAAGAAGAAGATATCGAAGAGATATCTTTTGTCCCAATTATAAAAGCAATGATCGCTTTAATCGGATTGGATAACAAATTTCAGTATATACCACAATATAAACAATTTTTATACGTGCTGGATAAGGACATAGAATCGTATATCGGATATGAAGGGATAAAACTTGCAGAAAAAGAACAGCTATGGGATGCACTGGTTTACTTTAAAGCGCTGATCGAATTAGATGAAGACAATATCAATGGGTTATATAATTATGCGAGATGTTGTCAAGATATTGCTAAACGGGAAAGCGATGAAGAAAAAAGAAAGGATATGGAGCAGGAGGCAATGAATGCATTTGAAAAAGTCATCGAAAAGCATCCGGATTTTGCACCTGCTTACTATTATTTGGGATTTTACTATGCGAATCAGAAGTTGTTTAAGAAGGCCCAATTGACATGGGAGGCATGTTTGCAATCCTGTTCAGAGTCGGATATGTCTGAAGAAAACAAGCAGGAGGTTGTTCAACAGCTTAAAAATATTGAAGAGGATGTACAATATGAAGAAGGATATTTATTGATCTTGAATGATCAACCCGATTTAGGAATTAAAAGATTAAAACCGCTGTTGAAAAAATACCCGGATAGATGGAATTTATTTTTTTTAATAGGGCTGGGCTATAGAAAGCTTGGAGAAATTCAACAAGCTATCGAATATTTTGAAAAGGCGCTAGCGAGCAGACCTACTCAAGCAGAGATCCTAAATGAATTAGGGATATCCTATATCCTATGTAATGAGTTTGAAAAAGCAGAAAAACATTTGCGAAAAGCAGTCCGGATTAAAGAAAGTGATTCGGAAATATTATGCAACTTAGGAATCGCATATATGGGACAGAAAAAAAACGAGTTGGCGAAAGAAGTTTTGCAGAAAGCGCTTCAAATAGATCCGGAAAATGAGCGAGTTCTCGAGTGTTTAAAAAAGTTAGATACAATTTGCTAATAACATCGATATATCGATGTTATTTTTTATATTTAAATTTTTAATGAATTTTTGTATCGATAAGTATAACAGCATGCTGGAAGAAGATATGTGAAGGAAATCACTAGTCTGATTTTATAAATTATAGTATAATAATTCTAATATGAATAATCTCAATTACGCATTGATATTCGGATTTTTCAATTATTTTCTATATTCCATATGGTTCGGTATAGAAAAATTTCCTGGGAAAAGATTTTAGGAAATGCATCTGGAATGAACGGAAAGTGTTGCGAAATGAAAAGGTGGCAAGCATATTCATTTTATTTTTGAAATTCAATATCCATGAGGCGAAATTAAATTTAGCGACATTAGGGAATTGAAACGAAATAGGGTTCAACAAAGGAGAGTGAGACGATGAAAGAGCTTTTAACAGGAAATGAGGCGATTGCACGTGGAGCTTATGAAGCAGGAATTACTTTTGCTTCTGCTTACCCTGGAACGCCTAGCACAGAGATTTTAGAGAATATTGCATTATATAAAGATTCTGTTTATGCAGAGTGGGCTCCGAACGAAAAAGTCGCATTGGAAGGAGCGATCGGAGCATCCATTGCCGGAGCGAGAGCGCTTGCAGCAATGAAGCATGTGGGGGTAAACGTTGCAGCAGATCCGCTTTTTACTTTTGCTTATACTGGTGTTAATGGTGGCTGTATCCTTGTATCAGCGGATGATCCGGGGTTGCACAGTTCCCAGAACGAACAGGACAATCGCTATTATGCAAAATCTGCAAAGATTGCCATGATAGAGCCTAGTAACAGTCAGGAGGCCAAAGATTTTGTAAAAATTGCTTTTGAAATCAGCGAGAAATATGATACCCCCGTATTGCTTCGAGTTACAACGAGGATCTGCCACAGCAAAAGCCTGGTGGAGATTGGAGAAAGAGAAAATAGACCGATTTTGCCATATCAAAAAAATATACCGAAATATGTGGCAACTCCTGCAAATGCCCGTGTACTCCATGTAAAGGTGGAAGAAAGGCTGAAAAAGCTAGAAGAATTTAGCAATGCCACCGAATTAAATCGAATCGAATGGAATAGCAAAAAAATAGGGATCCTTTCTTCAGGTGTGGCATATCAATATGCCAAAGAAGTATTCGGAAAGGATGCGTCTTATTTCAAATTAGGTTTCACTTATCCTCTGCCGATGAAAAAAATTAAAGAATTTGCAGAGCAAGTAGAAACTTTATATGTCATCGAAGAATTGGAACCCTATATTGAAGAACAAGTAAAAGCAGCAGGAATTCAATGCATCGGAAAAGAACTGATTCCGAAGGTAGGGGAATTAAATCCCGACATTATCGCAAAGGCAATTCTTAAAGAAGAAAGACCGACTATTCAAATTGACGAAGTTTCGGCAGTAGGAAGACCTCCAACGCTATGCGCCGGATGTCCACACAGAGGTTTTTTTTATGTGCTGGCAAAGAAAAAAAATATCATGGTTACGGGCGATATTGGATGCTATACGCTCGGTTCGGCCGAACCGCTGTCTGCTGTTGATACGGTAATTTGCATGGGAGCTAGTATCAGCGCAGGACACGGTGCACAAAAAGCTTTTGCTGTCAATGGGGTAGACAAAAAAGTTGTCAATGTAATTGGAGACTCAACCTTTTTCCATTCTGGCGTGACAGGACTTATGAATATTATTTATAATAGGGGCAACTCGATTACGGTTATTTTAGACAATCGTACGACAGGAATGACAGGGCATCAGGAAAATCCGGGAACAGGGTATACGCTTCAGGGAGACTCTACTCATGAAATCAATATTCCTATGCTTTGTCAGGGACTAGGTATTAAGAAGGAAAACATCTATGTGGTTAATCCACTGGATTTAGAAGCATGCAGTCAGGTACTGGATGAGGCATTCAAAAAGGAAGATCCTGTTGTCATTGTGACAAAGTGGCCCTGTGCTCTTAAAAAACTAACCCCTAAAGACAAACAACAATTCAAAGTAGAAAAAACGGTTTGCATAGTCGATGAAAGCAAGTGCAAGTCTTGTAAAATTTGCATGAAAACAGGATGCCCTGCCATTTCTTTTGATGATAAGGCCTATATCAATGAAAATATGTGTGTTGGCTGCGAAGTTTGTTTACAAGCATGTCCCTTTGACGCGATTGTAAAGGCAGGTGAATCGAATGACTGATGTAAAAAATATTTTATTGGTGGGAGTAGGGGGACAAGGAATTATTTTAGCGAGTAAAATTTTAGCGCAAGGACTCATTGCTGCAGGATATGATGTAAAGATGTCAGAGGTTCATGGGATGGCGCAGCGAGGAGGCAGTGTAACAACACAAATCAGATATGGATCAGATGTATACTCTCCGATCATTGGGAAAGGGCAGGCAGATATTATCGTAGCATTTGAAAAAATGGAGTGCTTGCGCTGGATAGATTATCTCAAAACGGAAGGGAAAGTCGTTGTCAATGACTATGAGATTCCTTCTGCACCAATTCTAGCCGGAAAGGCGAAATATCCAGAAAGAATTCTCGATGTATTAAAAGAAAAAATAGATATGACGGTTATCGAAGCTGCAGACATAGCAAAAAATGAGTTGGGAAATATAAGAACACTAAATATCATTATGCTGGGAGCCCTTATAAAAGCATTGAAAATTGACGATATCAATGTGGACTGGAAAGAAATCATTAAAAACAACGTCAAATCAGAACATGCAGATTTAAATATTCAAGCATTTCAAAAGGGAATGGAACAGGTAAAATAAAATTCAATATTTTGCGAATGCAAACTTATATTATAAAGATATCAGTGAGCCTGGATAAGAATTAAATTTTGTCTAGGCTCCGAAATTTTCTAAAGGACGGCATTCAAAAAAGAATAAAAAAGAAAAGAATGGCTCATAATAGTTCTGATTTGCTTGCGCTCTTATGTAGATCATGTTAGGCAATAAAAATTGATTTACTTGTTTTATATGGATGACAATTGGAATGATTTAAACCGGATTTTCTGTATTCAGCGGAAATAAATTTTTCTAAACCACAGGATTGATCAGAGAAAATTTTTCAGAGGTTGTGTCACATATGTTTGACTACTCTATATAGAAATAAATTTTTATATAAAATTCTAATTGACATAATTCGATATTTATGATAAGATTTATTTTGTCGCCGCTCGGAGGCGGTGAAGAAATTGGCAACAAAAATAGATTGACAGCTTATAAAAAAAATGATATACTAAAAAAGTCGGTTTTATCACGAACCAAATTTCTTTGAACCTTGAAAATAAAATAGCGTAAGGTAAGGCCAGTCAATTTAAAAAGAAATTTTCTTGAGAGTTTGATCCTGGCTCAGGATGAACGCTGGCGGCGTGCCTAACACA
>JAMNXX010000121.1 GCA_023623095.1 Bacillota bacterium
ATCCATATATCAAAACGGCAAGAGCAAAGCGTGTTTTGCCGGATACGATCCAAATACAGATTTCGGAGAGAGTTGAAACAGCGGCAGTTCCATTCATGGGGGAATATTTGATCATCGATGATGAAGGTATTGTACTCAAAACAAATCCAGATCATCAAGAACTAAAAGTCATTCTGGGTTTGGAATTTAAAAATTTTATAAAGGGACAAGCATTAAACACGAAAGATAACATCCAGTTTCAGAGGACACTTCAAATTATAAAATCTATCGACAAACACCAGATACCTGTTATGAAAATCGATATGACAAACAAAGATCAGGTGATCATTCAATTTTCAGATTTACTGAAAGCAGAGCTCGGAGCATGTGCAAATTTAGATTACAAATTTTTACTTTTAAAAGAGATATTAGAAAATTTAGCAGAACAGGATATTACAAGAGGAGTTATCGACATAAGCCACGAAGGCTATCCAAGTTATAGACCTGTAGAATAGGAGGAAGATATATGAGGGACTGGAAGAAGCAGATAGCAATTGGAATCGTGTGTGTTGTTTTGGGGCTTGTATTGTCGCTTCAGTTTCGCAGCGTACAGGATAATTACCTCGGGGGAGTGGCTTCTGCACAAAAAGCACAAGAGTTAGCAGAAAAGCTGAAAAAGCTAAGAGAGGAAAAAGAACAGCTTATAAACGAAGTGAATGTGTTGGAGGCCAGGATTAAGTCGATAGAAGAAACGGAATCGAAAACAGATGTTTTGGTTCGAAATCTGAGTGCAGAATTAGATAAGTATAAAATCATTGCGGGAGTAAAAGAGGTCGAGGGGCCCGGAGTGCTGATTACAATTGACGATCCTCCTAAAGATCCGGAATTTTCTTCGGATATGAGCGTTATTTTGTATAATTATGATTTATTATTAAGTTTAATCAATCGATTAAATGATGCGGGAGCTGAGGCGATCTCGATCAATGAACAACGAATTGTTTCTCGAACAGAAATTACGCTTGCGGGTAGCAATATCAATATTAATTCGGTACCGACAGCGCCTCCTTTCAAGATCAAAGCGATTGGAAATCCAGACACGCTGGAATCTGCTTTAAATGTGAGGTTTGGAATTGTGGATCAGATGAGAAGTGAGAGATACAATCTCCAAGTTTCTGTGAAGAAACAAGATTCACTGATCATTCCCAGATACAATGAAGTTATAAAATTCAGATATGCAAAACCGATAGATAATAAGGAGCAACAATTGAGGTGAGTTCATGAAATGGGATGCTTGGAAGCTGAATATAACTATTTTTTGTACTATCGTTGGGGTTTTGATTTCATTGCAGATAAAAAATGTCAGCGGTGATGATCTATATATTCCGTTGAAGGAAATTCACGACTATCGCTTATCTATCGAAGCGGAAAGGAAAGAGATAGCGAATCTAAAAGAAATCATTGAAGTTCGAAAAAATAGCATTAAAGAGTATGAAAAGGCAATAGAAGAAGGTGGAATACTAGAAGAACTGATGCTTGAAGAATTAAAAGAGAAAAAAATCATCGCTGGTTTTACAGATCTAGAAGGTCCTGGAATCATATTGATTTTAGATGATGGGACAAGGGAGCTAGAAGAGGGAGAAGATCCCAACAACGTATTGGTTCATGATATGGATATTTTGCGATTGGTCAATGATTTAAAAATTGCTGGCGCAGAGGCGATATCGATCAACGGTCAACGGTTATTGTCGCATAGTGAAATTAACTGCGCAGGACATACCATTCGAATCAATAATCAATTTTTTGCTCAACCCTTTGTTATAAAAGCCATCGGCAATCCTAAGGTTTTAGAAGCTGCTTTAGTAGCACCCGGAAGTTATGGAGAACTTCTAAAACAATATGGTATTTATATAAAAGTAGATACAAGTATGAATGTTCAAGTACCGAGGTATCCCGAAGAAATAGATTTTCAATATTTGAAAGCACATGAAGAAGGTGATTAAATTGATTATTGCAATGATTGGATTGATTTTAGGAATTCTTTTAGGCTGGTATTTACCGATTACGTACCCATCATCTTATTCTTTATATATGTCGGTTGCAATTTTAGCTGCGCTAGATTCTGTCTTTGGGGCGATTCGTTCCCATATGGAAAAAAAATTTAATTCTACGATTTTTATAACGGGTTTTTTTGGAAATGCAATTTTAGCTGGATTTCTTGCATATATTGGCGATCGTTTGGGAGTACCGCTATATTATGCAGCAATATTTACTTTTGGTGGCCGATTGTTTCAAAATTTTGCTCTTATTCGAAGATACATTATTGAGAAAATGCGAGAAAAATAAAGTTTTTCTCTTGAAAAAAAAAGGATATTTCTATTATATGTTGAATATTGACAATAAAAAGGATGGCTTTGATTTTTCATGAATAGGCTACTTTAATTTTTTATGAATAAGAGAAATGAAAATAATCGATTTCTCTTAGAGAACAAGCCCAAAATGGCATTTGCATTAAACATAGATAGTCTAATTTAATGATCTAATTGTTATCTGGAGGGGGGAACCTTATGTTGGAATTCGATATAGATGTAGAACAATTTGCTCAAATCAAAGTAGTCGGAGTTGGAGGCGGGGGAAATAATGCTATCAATAGAATGATTGAATCACAGTTGAAAGGGGTTCAGTTTGTAGCCATCAATACTGATAAACAGGCTTTGTTTATGTCTCAAGCTGAACATAAAATACAAATTGGCGAAAAGCTCACAAAAGGATTGGGTGCCGGAGCCGATCCGGAGATTGGCAGGAAGGCAGCTGAAGAGAGCCAAGATGATATTTCCAATGTATTACAAGGTGCAGATATGGTTTTTATTACCGCAGGAATGGGCGGTGGAACAGGAACCGGGGCTGCGCCAATTGTTGCTAAAATTGCTAAGGAAATGGGAATTTTGACAGTAGGCGTTGTGACAAAGCCTTTTAACTTTGAAGGGAAAAGAAGGATGCAAAATGCAGAAATGGGAATCAAATCTTTGCAAGAGCAGGTAGATACATTGGTAACAATTCCAAATGATCGACTGCTTCAAATTGCTGAGAGAAAGACTTCGATTACGGAAGCTTTCAAAATTGCTGATGATGTGTTAAGGCAAGGTGTGCAGGGAATTTCTGATTTGATTGCTGTTCCGGGGCTTGTCAACTTAGACTTTGCGGATGTAAAAACGATCATGTATGAGCGCGGATTGGCTCATATGGGAGTTGGACGAGGTGTTAGCGGTGAAAATCGAGCGGTTGAAGCTGCAAAACAAGCTATCCAAAGCCCCCTATTAGAAACATCGATACAAGGGGCAAAAGGCGTGTTATTAAATATTACAGGAGGACCAAACCTCGGTCTATTAGAAGTGAATGAAGCAGCTGAACTGGTTGCACAGGCGGCGGATCCAGACGCAAATATTATTTTTGGCGCTGTGATTGATGAGACATTAAAAGATGAATTGATTATTACCGTGATCGCTACAGGATTTGAGGATCAAAAGAATCGAGCCGGAGATTCAAACACATTATCGGGAGTACTTAAGAGTGCTGATTTGCAACATTCACAGCCCAAAGAAGAAAGTATCATGGAAGATGAATTGGATATTCCTACATTTTTGAGGCGAAAAAGGTAGTTCATAAACTGTATGATATGATTTATAGAAAATTTTACTTCTTTAGAAACGATTCCGTTCTACGAACGGAATCGTTTTTTTTGTAGAAATAAGGTGCTATTTCTATATAAATATTGCAAATATGCTTTCAAAGAATGACAAAAATTTTGAAAAACATATTGTATAATAGGCATAAACATTAGGACAATTGAATATAGATAGAAGAAGTAAAATTATCTCCTAAACGGGGGAATCATCATGTTTGAAGTTTACGGAGAATATTTGTTTATAGAAAATTTGTTCATGAATTGGTTGATATTGCATTTAACAAACTATTTTAGCAAAATGAGAACGGCCAGATATAAGATCTGGTTAGGTGCAGCAGCGGGAGCGATATATGCGTTCGTTGTTTTTTTCCCAAATCTTCGTTTTTTATATTCCCTAGTGATGAAGATCCTTGTATCTGCTTTGATGATTATTATTGTATTTACTCCGTACAAAATAAAAGATTTTTTAAAATTGATGAGTATTTTTTATTTAATTTCTTTTATGTTTGGAGGAGCAGCATTTGCGATATTTTATTTCATGGAAAGCAGTGGATTTATTAGCAATGGGATATTTTACATTGGAGACTTTTCTATTAAAATACTTTTTTATTCTGGAATCATTGCTTATGTATTAATCCATTTTTGTTGGGATTATATCCAGACAAGGGTTTCAAGAGAAAAAATCTATATTCCAATATTGATCGGAGTGGAAAAGAATAAGAGTGAAATGAATGCACTGGTGGATACAGGAAATTTTCTGCAGGATCCGCTATCCAAGTACCCGGTGATTGTAGTCGAATATGAAGCGATTAAGGAGTTATTTCCACAAGAAATACAGGATATTTTCCGAAATCAACAAAATGTTAATTTTCATTTGATTTCAAAAATTTCGGAAGTTTCAGGTTGGATGAATCGTTTTCGTCTGATTCCTTTTCAATCCCTTGGAAGAGAACATGGTATGCTGATAGGATTCAAGCCGGATTATGTTCGCTTAAAAGAAGAAGAGGGATTGAGGGATATCCGAGATATTATTGTTGGCGTATATACGAAAAAGATATCTTTAACTGGGGATTATCATGCATTATTGCATCCGGATATTTTAAAATAATTTATTTATCAAAACGGGGGGCGGTATCATGTTGAATGTCGTAAAAAGGTTACAATTATTATTAAGGATTTATATGATAAAAATATTAAAGCGCATACGATTATTCAACGAAGATAGCATTTTTTACATCGGCGGCAGCGAGGCCCTTCCACCTCCTCTAAGTCCGGAAGAAGAATTGTTTCTTGTAGACAGATTAGGAGAAAATGATGAGGCGATTCGTACGGTATTGATCGAAAGAAATTTAAGATTGGTCGTATATATTGCTAAAAAATTTGAAAATACAGGTGTAGGGATAGAGGATCTAATTTCTATCGGAACCATAGGGTTAATCAAGGCAGTAAATACATTTGATCCGCATAAAAAAATCAAGCTTGCTACGTACGCGTCCAGGTGTATTGAAAATGAGATTTTAATGTATCTTAGAAGAAATAGCAAAGCAAAAGTTGAAATTTCTTTTGATGAACCTTTAAATATTGATTGGGATGGCAATGAACTGCTTTTATCAGATATATTAGGAACAGATAATGATTTAATATATCGTTTTTTAGAAGAAGAAGTAGATAGGGAGTTACTATCCTTTGCACTTAAAAAATTATCCAATCGGGAGAAAAAAATCATGGAATTAAGATTCGGATTAAACAATGGTGAGGAAAAGACACAGAAAGAAGTTGCGGATATGTTGGGAATTTCTCAATCCTATATTTCTCGATTGGAAAAGCGCATTATCACAAGACTCCGTAAGGAAATTAGCCGGCTTACATAAATAAATTTTAAAACGGCTCAAAAATGAATGAAAAAAATCAAATTGCCTCAGAATAAATTTTATAGAAGACAGTTTAAATAAAATCTTTTTGTCTTTAAAACATCTTAAAAGTATAAATAAAAATAAAGAGGTAATAATTTTATGATAAAGGGGGAATGAATGCATAGAAGTGGAGGCAGCGTGATATGCATATAAATAAAGTAGAAATCTGTGGAGTCAATACCTCAAAACTACCTGTATTGACAAATGCACAGATGAAAGAATTGTTCGCACGGATTCACCAAGGAGATTTATCAGCAAGAGAAGAATTTATTCAAGGAAACCTCAGATTGGTGCTTAGTGTTATACAGCGTTTCAATAACAGAGGCGAGCATGTAGATGATTTGTTCCAAGTCGGCTGTATTGGCTTGATTAAGGCAATAGATAATTTTGATTTAAGTCACAATGTAAAATTTTCTACGTATGCGGTGCCTATGATCATAGGAGAGATTAGACGGTATTTAAGAGATAATAATTCGATAAGAGTAAGCCGTTCTTTAAGGGATACTGCATATAAAGCACTTCAGGTAAGGGAACAGTTGATTAATAAAAATTCAAAAGAACCCACCATTTCAGAAATTGCAGAAGAATTAAATATGCCCAGGGAAGAGGTCGTATTTGCATTGGATGCCATTCAAGATCCCGTATCGTTATTTGAACCGATTTATCATGACAGCGGGGATGCGATCTTTGTAATGGATCAAGTTCGTGATGAAAAGAGCGAAGACGAAACATGGTTAGAAGGGATTGCATTAAGGGAAGCTTTAACGAAACTTAGCGAGAGGGAGAAACATATTTTAACGCTACGATTTTTTGAGGGAAGAACACAAATGGAAGTTGCAGAAGAAATTGGAATATCACAAGCGCAAGTTTCAAGATTGGAGAAGACAGCACTGAAGCATATGAGAAAATATATTTAAAAAACAAAAGCAGTTTGATTTGCTTTTGTTTTTTTAATGGTTTTGATAGTATACAATTAAGTTCGCAAAAGTAAAAAGGGAAAACCATCGGTAACTCCGAAATGGTAAGTGACGAGCAAACCAGAAAGGAGTTTTAACCGATGGTCTACTCTA
>JAMNXX010000290.1 GCA_023623095.1 Bacillota bacterium
ATAATATTTCCTCCCTTGCATACTCTTCTCCAAAGATCATATATTCCCTATCAACATCAGAAATATTTCCGTAAGAAGTCTGTGTTCCAACAGCCAATAATAGGCCTAATCCGCTCCAGCCCAAAATCAGCAGCCACTGATATGGCCACGAGAAAGGATTCGTCACAACAGGCAGATATAAAGCAATAAAAAATACAGTAATAACAACCGTAACATAACTAAACCATTTTCTACCTTTTACTTTAAACGGCCTTTTTAAATTTCTTTCCTTTTTAGCGATTACCACAAATGAGAGTGCCACAAATAAATAGGCAACTACCGTCCCAAAAGAGCAGGCTTCTACAAGCCAAATCAATGCATTTTTCCCAAGTAAAGGCGATAAACTGCAGATAATTCCAACAAAAATAATCGATGCTGTCGGTGTCTTATATTTCGGATGGACTTTCCCAAAAACCCCGGGGAGCATCTTTGCACGCCCCATTGCAAACAATACACGGGTTGCTGCAACGATAAATCCGTTCCAACTTGTGAAGATCCCACATATCGCTCCTCCGATCAATAATTTCCCAAATGCATTCGAACGAAATGCATAAGCCATCGCATCTGCAACAGGTACTGCTGAATTGTTTCGGACTTCCGGAGGCGCAGAAAGAGAAAAACCTATGATAATCAGAAAATACCAGCATGCCGCCGCTACAATGACAGAAATAAAAATATAAGCAATCCGTCTCAGAGGAATATTCATTTCCTCCGCAAATTGAGGAATCACATCAAATCCAATATACATAGAAGGAGCTATCATCAGCACATTGAGAATCCCTCTCCCGTCGGTAAAAAAAGGAACCAAATGCTTTGGGTTTCCAAAAGCCGCTCCTCCTAAAAAAAACACGATCCCTACAAAAACCAATCCTGCTGCCGCCATCACCTGAAAAATCGCAGATGCCTTTATACCTAAATAATTTAAAATACTTAAAATAATAGCTCCCGCAACTCCTATCACTGCCCAAGAAGCATATACATCATCCCCTGAAATATTCCACAGAAAGCCTATCTTCGGAATAGGAAAAATATATTCTATTGCAGTAGCAATTGCGATTCCCTCCCAAGCAGCAACCCCTATATACGCAAGCGTAATCGACCAGGCCGATATCCATGCAGATTTATATCCCAGCCCTCGGTAAGCAAAAACCATCTCCCCTCCCGCTAAGGGAAGCGCCGGCGTTAGCTCTGCATAAGCGAGACCTACAAATATACACATGATTGCACCCAAAGCAAACGCGAGAATCGCACCAAAAACACCTGCTTCTTGAACCCATGAAGCCGGCAGCACTACCCAGCCCCAGCCCACCATCGTTCCAAAAGCCATCGCTAAAACATCTGTTCTTCCCAATACTTTGCTTAAACGCTGCCTCTGCTGCTGAACCATCCCAATCACTCCAAATTGAAATCGGATTTCATTATTTCATTCCATATTCTTTCATTTTATTGAAAAGCTGACGCCTGCTGATATCCATTTTTTTCGCAGCTTCCGTCATATTATATCCACACTTTTCAAGAACCTTTTCAATGTATTTTGCTTCGATCTCTTTACGGATGTCTTTTAGCGGCCGAATCGCATCTACGTCAATAGAAGTTTCGTGATTATAATGAATTTCAGGAAGATCTTTTTTTCGTATTTCTCCGTTTTCCGCTAAAACAACTAACCTTTGGGTAATATTTCTAAGCTCCCGTATATTTCCTGGGTAATCATAATGCAGCAAAAATTCCATTACTTCCGGTTCAATATATCGAATTTGTTTTTTCAGTTCCATTTCTGCTTGTTTAATAAAAAACTGAATAAACATCTCTAAATCCTCTTTTCGCTTGCGCAAAGGCGGCACTTCTATGACAATGGTACTCAAACGATAAAATAAATCTTCTCGAAAACTCCCATTTTCGATTTCCTGAACCAGATTCTTATTCGTAGCGGAAATTAGACGAAAGTCTAAATCAATGGAACGATTGCTTCCAATCCGCTCAATTTCTTTTGTTTCAAGAACACGAAGCAATTTCACCTGCGTACTCAATGAAATATCTCCTATCTCATCTAAAAATAAAGTTCCCCCGTTCGCTGCTTCAAATTTCCCTTTTCTGCTTTCTATCGCCCCTGTAAAAGCGCCTTTTTCATATCCAAACAATTCTGCCTCCAATAGATTGTCTGGCAGTGTATGGCAATTTACTGCCATAAAATGTCTATTGCTTCGCTCACTATGCTGATGGATATAGCGGGCAATCACTTCTTTGCCAACGCCGGATTCCCCCAAAAGCAATACATTTACATTCGCTGTAGCCGATTTTCGCGCAATACACAGTACTTCCTGAAACAACTTACTCTTGCTTTCAAGCATATAATGCTCTTTTTGTGCTTCTTTTTTTAAAATCTCATTCTCTTCTTCTAATGTCTTTAATCGAAATATTTTCTCGACCTCTCCTATCATTTCTTCCGGGTCGCTCCCTTTGATAATATAGCTAAAAGCACCTTCTTTCATCGCTTCTACGGCATTTTGAATCGTTCCATAACCTGTAATCACGATAACTTCTACATCGGGATAAGTGCTTTTAATCAACTTCAGCAGTTCCATCCCGCTCATTTCAGGCATAATAAAATCTGTCAATACGAGATCAAAATGGGATTTTTTTAAAATCTCAAGGGCCTCCAGCCCGCTTGCGCATGTTTTTGTACTATATCCTTTAGAAGATAAAATCATATCCATTACTTCTTGATGTTCAGGCTCGTCATCAACAATTAAAATCTTAAATAAATTCTTTTTCATTGATATCATCCTTTCCCTGACCAAGTGGCAGCGAAATATAAAATGTTGTTCCTTCTCCCAATCGACTATCTACGCTGATTTTTCCTCCCCATTTTTGTATCTCATTATAAGCTAAATATAATCCCAGTCCAGTTCCCTTTTTCTTATCTTTTGTCGTAAAAAAAGGCTCAAATATCTTCGACAATTTCTCCTGCTCAATCCCAACTCCGGTATCTTTGCATAAAATTTCAAGCGCATTTTCTTGTACTTTGCAGTCCAAATAGAGAATCCCACCATAAGGCATCGCATCTACCGCGTTGGCAATCAAATTGACAAGAATAATCTCCAATGCGCCAGCATTCACCCTGCATTTTAAATCACTATCACAAGCCAGCTCTACATGAATTGCGTTCTTTTTTATTTCGTTATCGTGGAGCATCAAAACCATGTCTACATAATCCCTTAGATTGACGGTTTCCCATTCTTCATTGGATATCCTTGAAAAATTCAGCAAGTTATCGATAATGTCCCCTGCCTTCTGAACAGAACTTTCTATATTCTTGATCGCTTTCGCCCTCAATCGTGTATCATCCGTATTTCCGTTCTTTAAAATATAACAATAATTGCGAATCAGCCCTAAAGGATTTCGAATCTCGTGGGCAATCCCTGCAGCCAGCTGCCCAACCGCTGCCATCTTATTTTCCTGCAAAAGCTGCCTTTCATGGATGCGTATTTGTGTAATATCTTTGATCATCATCAAAATCTTTGAAATCTGCTCCCGAAAATCCTTTACCGGAAAGATATTGACTTCAAATATGCTTCCTTCATGGGTGATTTCCTGTTGGCAGGCAACTCCTTCGTCAAATGCCTTTTTAAAATTCTTGTACATATCTCCTGAAAAAAAAGGATCGAGCTGTGGAAATTGCATGCAATATTTACCGATAATATGGCTCTTATGGACTCGCAAATATTTACAAACTGCATCATTCGTATTTAAAATCATAAAAAATTGATCCACCACAATCATCAGATGTGTTAAACTGTCAAATGTAATTTGTAGCTCATTTCGGCTTATATTCAATTCTTCCATTCTTTCTTCTAATTCGCGGAAAAGTGTTTTATTTGAGAGATAAAAAAAATATAAAATTAAAGAAATGGCCATAGAAAAGATCAAAATCGTTAATGCAATTCGAGTAGATATGTTTTCGCGGGAAAGAGATAAAGAAATTCCAAACCATTCTCGCTGAATATCCTCGAGAATATTTTTCGATTGAAGATTATAAATTCCCTTATTCAAAATATTGAAAAGGATTTTGTTTGATTGATCGACTACAAACACGTAATTCATTTCATAGCCAGGATAGCTGATAAACTCAAAAGCTCCTTCCAGTCCTAATCTTTTTAATTTCTGCTGCAGGATGATTTCAACCCCAGCAATGCCTTCAACCTGCCCCTTTTTCATCATCTCCAAAGCGCTTTCTATATTGGAAGCTGTTACTTGGCCAATCCAGGGCGTGTTTTCAGACAAAAAAACATTTGTATCATCAGCAGCCACAGCTACATTTTTAATTTGTTTAAGAGCCTCTAAATCTTTTTTTTCTATTCTATCTTTAGGCAATAGAATGGCTCCCCGTATTCTTAGAATCGGATATGTATATAAATAAGAATTTTCTTTGGAATAGGTTGGAATTTTTGCAACCATATCAATTCCTTTTCCGTGCAAAGATATATCGCCTGCTTCCGCATTTTCGATAGGAATCGGCTTCATTTCAACTCCAATCTCCTCCGATAAAGCATGGATATAATCTATCAAAATCCCCTTGCACAATCCATCTTTTTTATCAATAAATTCTAAAGGTGCATCATCCGGACGGAACCCGTAGTAAATCACACCTTTGTTTTTCAGCCAATCCTTCTCTTGCTGCGTAAGCATTTTTAAATCATTCAAAGAAGCAAAAATGCTCTTCCCATGCTTGCTTTCTAGGTATTGATTATAAAACAAAAAAATTAATAATCCTGCTATAATAATGCCATACAGAACCTCCCTTTTTTTAATCAGCTTCATCATCGGTTGCCCCCTCGTTTTAGAAAAACAAAATCCGGCATCTTATCAGTAGAAATAAATTTATCATCTTAATTGCTTTTCGATAAAATTTTTTATAAAGCCGTTGAATGAACCATCACCTGTCTAATTCTATTGATGCAACAGGCTTTTATTTGCCTAATACTGATTATATCATAGCCCCAAAAAAAGACAAAGCGCTATAGAATCTAACCTCAAATTCATCCCTCGCCTTCAATCGATGATGCCCACCGCATCTTTCTGTTTCAAAACGGGGAATCTTTTAAACATTGAGAATAGAAAAAAAGAGCCTGATATTCAGGCTCCCGTTCGATTCAAGATCTCTTGTCAAAATCTTTTATTTGTTTTTTAATATTTCCTTTCTGGAATATTCTTCTCCAAACATCAGATATTCTCTTTCTGCATCAGTGATATCCTTATATGAACGCTTTGCAATTGCTGCCAAAACAGCTCCGATCAATATCCATAACAGGATCATCCCCCATTCATAGGGCCACTGCAGAGAGCCAGGTCCGATGGGCAGATAAAGCGATATAAATCCTGCAGAAACAAGAACAGCCATAATCCCTACGAATCTTGCTCTTTTTACCTCAAACGGTCGTTTTAAACCAGGTTCATTTTTCCTGAGCATAACAAATGATAGCGAAACCATGAAATATGCAATAACTGTTCCAAATGCACTGGCATTTACAAACCAAACCAAAGCATTTTTCCCTAACAAAGGCGATACACAGCAAATAATCCCTACCAAGATAGTCGCAGCAGTAGGCGTTTTATATCTTGGATGAACCTTAGCAAATACCTCGGGCAGCATCTTTGCTCTAGCCATCGCAAAGATGACGCGGGTTGCACCTACGATAAAACCATTCCAACTTGTCAGAATCCCGCATATTCCACCGGCGATCAATATTTTTCCCCATATCGGAGAACCAAAAGCATATGCCATCGAATCCGCTACCGGAACAGAAGCCGTATCTCTTATTTCAGCAGGCGCAGAGAGTGAAATTCCTAATATCATTAAAATATACCAAGCTGCTGCCATGCAAATGGAGAAAATGAGCACCCCTGCGATCTGTCTAAGAGGGATGTTCATCTCCTCAGCAGACTGCGGAATAACGTCAAATCCCACAAACATGGATGGAGCCATTAACAGTACTGCAACCAATCCAGAGACCCCTGTGAAAGTGGGAACTGCATATTCGATGCTCCCCTTGGTGATGCCTCCAAATAAAAATATAAGTCCGACCAAAACTAACCCGATTGTTGCCATTACCTGGAAAATTGCAGAAGTTTTAACGCCTATATGATTCAGTACAGATAGTAAAAATGCACAGGCAATTCCAACGATCGCCCAAGAAAAATAAACATCATATCCGGCTATTGTCCATAGATATCCCTTATCAGGTATCGGAAGCACATAGTTAACCGCCGTTGCTATAGCAATGCCTTCCCAAGCAGATACCCCTACATAAGCAAAGCAAATTGCCCAGGCACAGATCCATGAAGCCTTATAGCCCATTCCCCGGTAAGCAAAAACAAGCTCCCCTCCGGCCAATGGAAGCGCAGGCGTCAATTCAGCATATGTTAACCCTACAAAAATACATAAAATTGCACCAATGACAAATGCCAAAATTGCACCCAGCACCCCTGCCTGTGTGACCCAGTGTCCTGCCAGCATAATCCAGCCCCATCCGATCATCGTACCGAAAGACAATGCGAGCACATCCGTTC
>JAMNXX010000209.1 GCA_023623095.1 Bacillota bacterium
TTATGTGAAATATAAAACAAAAAATTCAGGATTGCATTGTCGAAGAAAAACACTCAAAATACAAACATAAGAAAATTTAAAATTTTTAAAAATTTAAGAGGAGGGATATTGATAGTGGGAGAAAGCACTCAACTACAGCAAAAGGGGAAAGGCAATCTTAAAAAACACGTTATTACGTATATCTGTTTAGCCATTGGGTTTATTCTCATTGGCGCTCTAACGCCGGATAATCCGGAAGAGTTCGGGCCTATCTCTTTGATTCCTGCGATTTTCCTGGTTGTATATATTTTCTGGACAAAACGTATCGTGGAGTCATTGACGTTAGGTGCGGTTCTCGGATATGTCATGGTTTACAAGTGGGAGTTTTTTTCAGCTTTCAATGAGATGTTGCTTGGCGTTTTGATGGATGAAGATATTGCATGGTTGATTATTGTCTGCGGATTAATGGGAAGTATTATCGCATTGGTTGAAAAAAGCGGCGGCGCAAGGGCTTTTGGAGAATGGGTTGCGACAAAAGCCAAAGGCTCGCGAACAAGTATGTTGTGGACATTTATTTGTTCCGCTTTGATTTGTGTCGATGACTACCTGAACGTGTTGACGACCGGTTCCTGTATGACGCCGATCAACGACCGCTTTAAAATTCCGCGGGAAATGGATGCCTATATCGTAGACTCCACGGCAGCACCTGCATGCGTGCTCAATCCGATTTCCACATGGGGGGTATTTATTGCAGGATTGCTGGAGGCGAATGCGGTCGCCGAAAAAGGCATGGGGGTAGCAACTTATATCAAGTCCATCCCATTTAACTTTTATGCGATTGCGGCAGTTGCAGTGGTATTGCTTGTTATCGCCGGAGTAATTCCGATATTCGGTCCGATGAAAGGCGCTTGGAAAAGGGTAGAAGAAGGAGGCCCTCTGGCACCTCCGGGTTCTGAAAAAATCGATATCCGAGCCGGTGGGGCGCAAGATGTGGAACCATTTACAACACCGAAAATAATCAACTTCTTCCTGCCAATTCTTGTTTTAATCGGATCGACCATTGCCTGGGGACTGGATATGCAGGCAGGCGTTTTGACCACACTTGCATTTATATTTGTTTTTTATGTATTCCAAGGGTTGGATCCCGAAGAATTTGTGGATGAAATGTTGAGAGGGTTAAAAAACATGCTGATGCCTATCGTGATGGTTGTATTGGCATTCAGCTTTGCGGCGGCATGCGAAGAAATTATGTTCATCGATTATGTCATTGATGTGGCTACAAGATTCATGACACCGCAAATGCTTCCGTTTGTTGTTTTCCTTGTATTTGGAATAACGGAATTCATCATGGGGATCAGCTGGGGAATGTATATCATCGCGCTCCCGATCGTTATCCCGATTACCTTGGCGATCGGCGGAAATCCGATCGTTACGGTAGGGGCAGTTGCTGCAGCGGGTACTTGGGGAAGCCATTGTTGCTTCTACTCCGATGCAACGATCTTGACTTCTGCTTCAACCGGCTGTGATAACTTCCGGCATGCTATCACTCAGATCCCATTTGGTCTGATAGCAGGAGTAGTTGCTGGAATTGGATATTTGATTTTAGGATTTACGATGTTTTAAAGATCATTTTGGTTGAAAAAAGAAAAGATTGTTGCTTGTAAGAACTCCTATGTTTCTTTGCGGGAGTTCTTTTTTTATGCAGGAAATAAAGATTTTTCGGTTTAAACAAATATCCGCTTATAAGCATTCTTAATATTCCGAATTCACAATATTCATTTATTTTATCAATTATATTTATGGTATAATCGGGTTGTAAAGATGCTTGTGAGGTGTTTTTTATTTTGTCATTCAGGGCAAACTTTTGGATGGCATCCGATTGAATAAACCTTTCAGTATCAATATAAAAGGTAGGAGGAAAAATGCGTTGGAAAAAGTGAAACGAATTTACGTAGAAAAGAAAAAAGGATTTGATGTGGAGGCACAGAAGTGGCTGTATGAACTAAAAGAATATTTGGGAATAGAGGAATTAAAACGGGTTCGGATTATCAACCGCTACGATGTCCTGGGGTTGACAGAGGCGATCGATGCCCGATCCCTGTATGCGGTTTTTTCTCATCCTGCGTTAGATATTGTTTATGAGGATAAGCCGGAGGTTGGGGAAAAGGATAGGGTTTTTGCGGTAGAGTATTTGTCCGGACAGTACGATCAGCGTGCAGATGCTGCTGTGCAGTGCATGCAGATCCTTACAAAACAGGAAGGATTGGAAGTTTTGACGGGAAAAATATTTGTACTGGAAGGGGAAATTGATGACGCTTCATTTTTGAAGATCAAGGAATACTGCATTAATCCGCTGGATTCCAGAGAAGTGGATTGGGAAAAGGAACAGGTATTGAAACCGGAAGACGAGGATCCGGAGGATGTAGCGATCTTGGAAGGATTTATTGACAAGAACAGCGAAGAACTGGAAGATTTTGCCCAAGAAATGGGATTTGCCATGAATTTTGATGACTTAAAGTTTTGTCAGGAATATTTTCGGGATGAAGAAAAAAGGGATCCGACGATGACCGAGTTGCGTGTAATCGATACCTATTGGTCAGATCACTGCCGTCATACGACGTTTGCCACAGAGATTGAGGGCGTATCGATTGAGGAGGGCGTATTCAATCAACCGGCGAAAAAAGCATATGAAGAATATCTGGCGAGCAGAGAATGGGTGTATGGCGAAGATAAAAAAGAGATGTGCTTGATGGATATGGCTACCATCGGCATGAAGGAGTTGAGAAAGCGAGGAAAGCTTGATGATTTGGATGTATCGGATGAGATTAACGCTTGCAGCATAATCATTGAAGCAGATGTAGACGGAAGAAAAGAAGAGTGGCTTCTGATGTTTAAAAATGAAACGCATAACCATCCTACAGAAATCGAACCCTTTGGGGGAGCAGCCACATGTTTGGGAGGAGCCATTCGCGATCCGCTCTCCGGAAGAGTTTATGTCTATCAAGCGATGCGTGTAACAGGAAGCGGAGACCCTCGGGTAAATATAGAAGATACGCTGATAGGGAAATTGCCTCAGCGAAAAATCACGACAGAAGCCGCTGCAGGATACAGCGCTTATGGAAATCAGATAGGGGTTCCTGCAGGACAAGTCCAGGAAGTGTATGATGAAGGATTCGTTGCCAAAAGGATGGAGTTAGGAGCGGTGATTGGTGCGGCCCCCAGGGAAAATGTTGTTCGAAGCAAACCTGCAGAAGGGGACGTTATTATCCTCCTGGGAGGAAGAACAGGAAGAGATGGCTGCGGCGCAGCTACCAGTTCCTCTAAAGCCCATACGGAAGATTCTTTTGAAGTATGTGGCGCAGAAGTTCAAAAAGGAAATCCGTTAATTGAGAGAAATATCCAAAGATTATTTCGAAAACCAGAAGTAAGCAGATTGATTAAAAAATGCAACGACTTTGGAGCGGGAGGCGTCTCGGTAGCGATTGGAGAGCTGGCAGATAGTCTGGATATTGATTTGGATAAAGTCCCTGTAAAATATGAAGGACTGAGCGGAACGGAGCTGGCGATTTCTGAATCCCAAGAACGGATGGCTATCGTTTTGGATGCAAAAGATGCCGATGCTTTTATCAATTATGCAAAAGAAGAAAATCTAGAGGCAACTGTTGTCGCCCGTGTGACAGCTGATGGCAGACTCCGAATGAAATGGCGCGGCAAAACGATCCTGGATATCAGCAGGCAGTTTTTGAATACCAACGGGGTCAGGCAGAAAACAGATGTGTTGGTGACTGCACCGGATGAGAATGCAAATTATTTTAAAAAACTTCCCGAACCTCTGGAAAAAGCAAATGCTGATTTGAAAAAAGCGTGGCTTGAAAATTTGCAGGATTTGAATGTAGCCGGCCAGAGAGGGTTGATCGAGCGCTTTGACAGTACGGCAGGTGCAGCAACGGTGCTTCTGCCCCTCGGAGGAAAATATCAGGCCACACCTGCGGAAGGAATGGCTGCAAAACTTCCTGTGCTTTCGGGAGATACGAAGACCGTTTCTTTGATGAGCTACGGGTACAATCCAAAATTGGCAAAATGGAGTCCTTTCCATGGAGCGCTGTATGCAGTGGTAGAAGCTGTCACAAAGATTGTTGCAATGGGCGGGAACTATGAAAATATCCGGCTGTCTCTGCAAGAGTATTTTGAAAGATTGGAAAAGAAACCGGAAAGATGGGGAAAACCGTTTGCTGCGCTTCTGGGTGCGCACTATGCACAAAAATCACTCCAAATCCCTGCAATTGGCGGAAAGGACAGCATGTCCGGGACATTTCACGATCTGCATGTTCCGCCGACGTTGGTGGCCTTTGCAGTCAATGTAGCAGAAGCAGAGCATGTGCTTTCTCCGGAATTTAAGAAATCAGACAGTCAGGTAGCATGGATTCCGTTGCAGCGGGATCAAAGTGAGCTTCCTGATTTTGAGCAGATGAAAAGAAATTTTGACAAGATTTCTGAATTGGCGAAACAAGGAAAAATATTATCTGCTCAATCGGTGAGAAACGGCGGCATCGCTACTGCCATCAGCAAAATGAGTTTTGGAAACCAAATCGGAGTGGTATTTGAAAAAGAGATGGATGTTCAAAGACTATTTGCTCCGGAATATGGCTCGATCATACTGGAAATCGATAAAGAAGAAAATATCGAGGATATTTTTGAGGGAATCCGCTTTGAAAGATTGGGAAGAACGACGGCAAAACCGCAAATCGTTGTGAACGGTCAGGCGATTTCCATAGAAGAAGCCCTTTACGCTTGGGAAAAACCTTTAGAAAGCGTATTTCCAAGAAGACAATCCATCAGCGGAACAGCTTCTGAGATCCGCTTTGAAAAGCGAAGTACGAAAAAACCGGCTATCGCTGTAGCAAAGCCTCGCGTATTCATCCCTGTTTTTCCGGGGACAAACGGCGAATATGATATGGCAAGAGCATTTGAACGGGCAGGAGGAATCGTGGATTTCTTTGTATTTCGAAATGCTTCTGTAAAAGAGATTGAAGAATCGATCGATAGGTTGTCTGAAAAGATCCGAAATGCGCAGATTTTGGCGATTCCCGGCGGTGCCAGCGCAGGGGATCAGCCGGACGGATCCGGAAGATTGATCGATCTTATTTTCCGAAACTCGAAAGTAGAGGAAGCAGTGAACAAATTGCTTCATGAACAGGACGGATTGGTATTGGGGATTGGAAATGGATTCCAGGCGCTTCTTAGACTAGGCCTTCTTCCGTATGGAGAAATCAGGGATATGGATGAAAACAGCCCTGTATTGATCGAGAATCCGATCGGGCGTCATGTTTCCCGCATGGTGCAGACCAAAGTGGTCTCCGTACTGTCTCCTTGGTTTTCCCATTTGCAGGTAGGGGATATTCATACGGTAGCCGTATCCCATCGGGAGGGGCGATTTGTGGCGGATCAGCGAGAAATGGAGAAAATGATACAAAATGGACAGATCGCAACACAATATGTAGATTTCGAAGGCAATCCGTTGCATTCGAATGAATACAATCCAAATGCTTCTTTCGAAGCGGTAGAAGGATTGACAAGCCCGGATGGCAGAATTTTAGGCAAAATGGGGCATTCTGAGCGGATTGGAACCCATCTGTACAAGAATATTCCTGGGGAAAAGGATCAAAAAATATTTGAAGCAGGGATTGCTTATTTCGGATAATACAAACTAAAATACAATACAAATCCATAATGTTCGTAAATAAACATATTAATTTATAAAAATCTAATAAAACATTCGAAAAAACATTGACGAAAAAAAAAGGATTTGGTATGATTAGATTACAAGGGCAAACCGTAAAATGAATAAAGCGCTCATATAATTTCGGAAATAGGGTCCGAAAGTTTCTACCAGACAACCATAAATTGTCTGACTATGGGTGAAAGCGTATCTAGGGTTCCAGCTTCTGATGTTCAACTGTAGCGGCGCAGATTGAAACCAGAAGCGTTCGGTCCAAGGGATACGGGTATTGCAGCCTTGTAATACTACACCGTGGGGAGAAAAACCCGGACGGGAAGATTTCACAAATAAACAGTAGAGATCTTCCCGTTCGGGTTCGATTTTTTCCTGTGAAGCATTTAAAATCTTCACAAAAATGGATATTTTATTTGCTTTGGGGGAAAGCTTCCTACGAAAGATGAGGAAAGATGAGGAGGATAAAGATGGAATCGAACAACAATCTAGGAGTTTTGGAGAGACGTTTTAAACTCTCTGAGCATGGCACGCGTACGAAAACGGAAATCATCGCAGGTATTACAACTTTCATGACCATGGCTTATATTTTAGTTGTCAATCCGATTATTTTAAGCGCAACGGGGATGGACAAAGGGGCAATTCTTACTGCGACAGCGTTATCTGCCGCGATCGCTACCATTCTGATGGCTTTCTTAGCCAATCTGCCTTTTGCATTGGCGCCAGGAATGGGACTAAATGCTTTCTTTGCTTTTACTGTGGTTATCGAAATGGGTTATAGCTGGCAGTTTGCACTGACAGCGGTTTTGATTGAAGGTATTATTTTTATTCTTCTTACATTTTTAAAGGTGCGGGAAGCGATTGTAAA
>JAMNXX010000288.1 GCA_023623095.1 Bacillota bacterium
ATATTATTTGAATCAATTAGTTTATGATGGTCTTGTCAGACTGGATGGGCAACATCAGGCTCAACCGGCCTTAGCAAAAAGCTGGGAATGGTTAGATAGTGAAAATCAATGGATTTTTGATTTGCGGGAAAATGTAAAGTGGCATGATAACAGGATATTTTCTGCAAAGGATGTTGAATTCACGATTCATGCGCTTCAATCAAGCATTGGAAAAGCAAATGAATCTATCTATAGCGAGCGGGTAAAACATATTACGAAAGTAAAAGTTATCGATGATCATAAGATTGCCATCCAATTGGACGGTGCAGCAAATCGATCCATCGAGGCTTTTACTTTTCCGATTATTCCGCAGCACCAGTTCAAAACAATCCAGGAAGTATATCAAAAAGAAGAAATGATACCAATCGGAACAGGTTCATATAAAATTGACAGCTACAACAGGAATAGAAGAATTCAATTAATTTTAAACGATGAGTATTGGGGGAAGAAACCTTATATTCCTTCCATCAACCTTGAAATCATCCCGGATGAAGATGCAGCATTGACATTGTTAGAGGCAAATGAGCTGAGCGGTGCACAAGCGAATACATTGGACTGGGAAAAGTACGGTCATAATAAATCATTAAAGATCCATGAGTATATAACACAAGATTATGAATTTCTAGGATTTAATTTTAATCAGCCGCTTCTGCAGAATAAACATATTAGAAAAGCGTTAGCATATGGCATTGATCGTCACGAGATCATTGAAAGGGTTTATTTAGGGCATGCTACATTGACAGATGTTCCAATCTCTCCTAATTCCTGGCTATATAAAGAAGAACAAAAAAAATATGGACAGGATTATTTAAAAGCAAAAGAATTTTTTTCATTAGCAGGTTGGAGCGATCAGGATGAGGATCCATGGCTTGAAAATCAGGAAGGGCAAGAATTAACATTAAACCTGCTTGTCAATGAGGAAAATCCTCAAAGAGTACAAGCAGCTGAGATCATTGCGGCACATCTTGAAGAAGCCGGCGTAAAAATTGTGGTCGATGCAGTAAGCACAGAAGAATATAGAAAGCGGATTTTTGGTGGAAGATTTGATATTGTATTGGCAGGGTGGCAGTTTTCTGATATCTTTGATTTAAGATTTGCACTTCATTCAAACTATCGGGCAGATACAAATTTTATAGCGTACCAAAATGGAAAAATGGATCAATTATTAATGGAAGCATCTTTAGCGATAGAACCCGAACGAAAAAAGGAGATATATCAAGAAATACAAAAACTATTTATAGAGGATTTACCATATTTGAGTTTATATTTTAAAAACGGTGCTCTGATCCTGCGCAAGGATATAAAAGGAATGATTGAACCAAGATCTTATCATATTTACAATCAGATAGAAAGCTGGCATATATCACCGCAGGATTAACCTATCTTTGCATATTACGAAACAGGTAAATCAATAAATGTTTCATTGATGATATATATAATGAAGCAGACAAAATTTTCAGAGGTCATGTCACATATATTTGACTTTTCTAGAACAAAATGAGAGAAAGAAAAATTTAGCACTTGAAAGTCAAATACAAATAGGATATAATAATGAGTGGAGTTTTTAAGAGGCTTTTCCTTATGATCAGCCATAAAGAAAATATATCATGAAAAAATGAATTTTTGCATCAAGGAAATTTTTATATACTTGATGCTCGCTTGCGGGTGTGCTGGAATAGGCAGACAGGCACGTTTGAGGGGCGTGTGTCGTATGGCGTATGGGTTCAAGTCCCATCACCCGCACCAGTTTTAAAAGCTACTTCATCGGATAAGCAGCTTTTTCAGATTTTTGGCATGAAAGAGAAAAAAGAAATGATTTTATAAAAAGGTTTATGCGAATATTAATGTCTATGCACGTTAACCTCGATGAATATCAGCTTGACAGTGTATAAAAAAAGATATACAATAAAAACAAACAATGGTGTATCGATGAATCAAGGGAGAGGCCTGACTAGAGTTGTTTTGCATTTTTGCTTTATAACAGCATAGTAAAAGATTTCAGGACCGAGGTTTCTCGGTTTTGTTGTTTATTCAACTCTCGACATAAGGAGGTGTTTTTATATTAGTGGGCTAGACTTGGTTTTATTTGTTGTAATTGCTGTTGCAGGCTTAGCAGCAGGATATTTTTTTAGAAAAAATATTGCTGAAGGTAAGCTCAATAGCGCTGAAAAACAGGCAAAAGAAATAATCGAGGAAGCTGAAAAAGCTGCGGAAACTTCTAAAAAAGAAATTTTACTTGAAGCAAAAGAAGAAATTCATCGTCTCCGAAACGAACAAGAAAGGGATATTCGCGAAAGACGAAACGAACTTCAAAGATTAGAAAGAAGGCTTTTGCAGAAGGAAGAAGTTTTAGATAGAAAATCAGAAAACCTCGAGAAAAAAGATGAGATTTATAATAAAAAGTTGAAGGAACTTACTGAAAAAAAAGAAGAAGTAGATGAGCTTTATCAAAAACAGCTTCAAGAATTAGAAAAGATATCTGGTCTTACGTCTGAACAGGCGAAAGAATTGCTTTTAGCAGATATTGAAAAAGCAGTTAGACATGATGCCGCGATTATGATAAAAGAAATCGAACAAAAAGCAAGAGAAGACGGAGAAAAGAAAGCGAGAGAAATTATTGCATATGCAATCCAGAAATGTGCAGCGGATCATGTTGCCGAAACGACGGTTTCTGTGGTGGCGCTTCCGAATGATGAAATGAAGGGAAGAATTATTGGAAGAGAAGGTAGAAATATTCGAGCACTTGAAACATTGACAGGAATTGATTTAATCATTGATGATACACCAGAAGCAGTGATTTTATCAGGATTTGATCCTATCCGAAGAGAAATAGCAAGAATTGCATTAGAAAAATTAATCATTGATGGAAGGATTCATCCTGCTAGAATTGAAGAGATGGTCGAGAAAGCTAAAAAAGAAGTTAATAATATCATTAAAGAAGAGGGCGAACAAGCCATCTTTGAGATAGGAATACACAATATCCATCCAGAATTGATCAAATTATTAGGCAGATTAAAATATAGGACCAGCTATGGGCAAAATGTCTTAAAACATTCTATAGAAGTATCTCATTTAGCAGGTCTTATGGCTGCTGAGTTGGGTGCGAATGTGAAGATAGCCAAAAGAGCAGGATTGCTTCATGATATTGGGAAGGCCGTAGATCATGAAATAGAAGGGACACATGTTGATATTGGCATGGAGCTGCTTAAAAAATATAAAGAGGCGGACGAGGTTATCCATGCAATGTCCACACATCATGGAGACTATGAGCCTCAAAGCATAGAAGCAGTATTGGTTACTGCAGCAGATGCAGTGTCTGCCGCAAGGCCGGGAGCAAGGAGAGAGACACTTGAAACATATATAAAACGCCTGCAAAAATTGGAGGAAATAGCAAATTCGTATGAAGGCGTAGACAAAGCCTTTGCAATTCAGGCAGGCAGAGAAATTAGAATTATGGTAAAACCGGAGGAAATGTCGGACGAGAATATTGTTTATTTGGCTAGAGAAATTACAAAGAAAGTAGAAAAAGAGCTAGAATACCCTGGCCAAATTAAAGTAAATGTAATTCGAGAAACACGTGCGATTGAATATGCGAAATAAAAGAAGCTGATTGCTGCTTCTTTTATTTTATGATGATAATTATGTTAGAATGCAATTATAATTTCTAGGATATAAATTTTTCTAGTTTAAAATGTATAAATTTACAATTATTGGACATCCTAGTCTATTAGATAGACTAGGAGGGATTTTATGTTTAGGAGAAAAAAATCCAAAAAGAAAAGGATCCTTTTTATTGGATTCCTTCTGCTTGTTCTTGGATTTACATATGGATACTTTAAAGAAGACATTGAAGTTTTTCATAAGCCAAATTTTATTAAAAGTTCAACAGAAACAGAGGAATCTTCTAAAGCTTCGGAGTTAGATTTAGACACAGAAAACCAAGATAGACAAAGCCAACAATCTGCGAAAGACGATTCTTCTTTATTTACATCTAAACATTTCGTGTCTGAACAAACAAAACTGATACTCAAAACATACTATACGCAAACAAGGGATACCGCTGTCAAGGAAGAAAAACTGCCTTTAGACCTTATCGGAAGATCGATTGATGAATTAGAAGATTATTTAAGAAATAATTATACCGAATGGGATATAAGAGAATGCAGCCAAAACAGAGTAGAGTTGTATCGTGCGCTAGATGGAGCCTCTCCTGGTCATTTTATCGTACGAGAGAGAAATGGATATATTGTAGTCTATCGATTGGATGAATACGGGAATGAAGTATTTTATAAGCAAACCGATGTTTCTGTTGAATTTTTGAGTGACATTGATCGCAAGAAATTAAAGGAAGGAATTATTGTAAAAGGGACAAGTGGAGTTGAACAGATATTGCAGGATTATAGCAGCTAGCGGCTCATAAGATACCTCCAAAACAGGTATCTTTTTTATTTTTCAAAGAAATAGAATGCTTATAAATATGATGAAACAAGAAGGAAAAATCAATAAGGATATCGAATATATGTTTGCATATAAAGAGTTTTATGGAATTATTTTTCTTTTAGCGATTTATCCCAATCGATGTCCTTTATAAAAATTAGAGGTAGAAGGATAGCTTTGGAATTTGTTCGATAAAATCATGCTGAAAAAGAGAAATATTTAGAATGGTTGACTATAGAATAAAGAGGGGAAAGACAGATGATTATATTAGGAATTGATCCAGGAATTGCAATATTAGGATATGGTATTATAGAATATCAAGGGAATCATTTTAATGTTTTAGAGTACGGTGCAATTTTGACTGATGCAAAGGAAACATTACCTGTTCGCCTCGATCATATTTATCGCGAATTAAGTGAGATCATAGAAAAATATAATCCGGATGCGGCAGCAATAGAAGAGCTTTTCTTTAATAAAAATAGCAAGACAGCTTTATTGGTCGGGCACGCACGAGGGGTTGCTGTACTGGCAGCAGCGCATAAGAGAGTAGAAATTTATGAGTATACACCGCTACAAGTGAAGCAAGGGGTTGTAGGATATGGAAGGGCTAGCAAGCAGCAAGTTCAGCTCATGACAAAAACTTTATTGAATTTAAATGCAATTCCAAAGCCTGATGACATTGCGGATGCATTGGCAGTAGCGATTTGTCATGCACATACAGGCGTATTTAGCGAATGGTTTAAGCTAAAGTAATATGGTAGGGGGAATTTTATTGTTTTACTACATCAAAGGGAATTTAGAAAAGGTTGCAGAAGATCATGTAATTATTGATCAACATGGTATTGGATATAAGATATATACTTCTTCTTTTTCTATAGAAGAATTAAAAAAACAAGAAGATGTAAAGGTATATACGGAATTGGTGTTGCGGGAAGATAGCGCTTCGATATATGGGTTTTCTACATTGCAGGAACTTGAATTATTTCGGATGCTAAAATCTGTAACGGGAGTAGGCGCAAAAGTAGCTTTAGGAATTTTATCTTCTATTTCTATGAATGAATTGGTAGATATCATTTCATCAGGGGATGCCGCTAGTTTAATGAAAGCTCAGGGGGTCGGAAAAAAGATTTCACAGAGGATTTTACTGGAACTGAAAGATAAAATATCGGTATATGATATGGTTGCAGATATGCCTGCTTCATCAGAAAGCGGAGCAGAATCTTTGGTTTCTGTTTTCAGAGAAGCTGTACAGGGATTGACTGCATTAGGATATACTGAGTCAGAAGCAGCCATGGCAGTGAGGAAAGTAGAAGGCGCTTTTACAGAGCTCGAAGAAATCATTAAGGCTGCCTTAAAGCACCTTGCGAAATGATTGGAAAAGAGGGAGATATATGATTCATCAGGGTGAGAATCGGATTGTAACAACATCTTTAAGAACAGAGGATTGTGCGATAGAAAATCATCTCAGACCTAGAACGTTAAAAGAATATATAGGACAGCAAAAAGTAAAGGAGAAATTAGAAATATTTATCCATGCTGCAAAAATGAGAAAAGAATCATTGGATCATGTCTTATTATACGGCCCGCCTGGCCTGGGGAAAACGACATTATCAACGATTATTGCAAATGAGCTGGGTGTAAATTTTCGCGTTACATCTGGACCGGCAATCGAGCGCCCCGGTGATTTAGCAGCAATTCTCACGAATCTCAGCGAAAATGATGTCCTTTTTATTGATGAAATCCATCGATTAAGCCGAAGTGTGGAAGAAATATTGTATCCGGCGATGGAAGATTATGCGTTAGATATCATCATTGGGAAAGGGCCTAATGCACGCTCGATTCGATTAGATTTGTCGAGATTTACATTGATAGGCGCTACGACAAGAGCAGGACTTTTAACTTCACCGCTTCGAGATCGATTTGGAGTGATCTGCAGATTAGAAATATATGATGAAAAAGATCTTTTATCGATCATCCTTCGTTCTTCTTCTATTCTAGGAGTAGAAATTGAAGAGGAGGCTGCTTTGGAGATTGCAAAGCGTTCTAGAGGAACACCGCGGGT
>JAMNXX010000271.1 GCA_023623095.1 Bacillota bacterium
ACGAGTGCATCTCCATTCTTAGCGATTACTTTCGTTATGATCCCTTTTTGGGTTGCAACAATATCACAAGGGATGTCCGTAGAAATATTTTGCGGAGGTTTTACTTTTTCCGCAATTTCCACGATCGCTTTCGTCCCTTTGAGTTCGATTCCTATCCAAGCCAATTCTTCCAATTGCATCATCATATGATTTTCTATTTCCGGAATATTTAAATCATATTTGAATGCCCCCTGAAATAACCCTAGTTCATATAAGCATTCTTTAATCTTCTGTTCCGAAATTCCTGTATTCCCTTTGATTTCAATGCTCCATATAAATGAAGAACTGGTAAAAATCAAAAATAATGCAATAAACAATCCGGCCGCAAATGCCTTTCTCTGCCTGATTTTATGCATAAAAAAAGGATACCCGACCCGTGCTTTAATTTTTATTTTGCAACCTGTTTTTTTGATGATCGCTCTCAATTCTTTGTATCCTTTTAAGCTGACCTTCGCTTCCAAAAGCATCGGTTCAATTCGAATAATATCCCATAAATATATTCCTTGTGTAATTGCATAATTAATAAATCTTTCCAGCGCAAATCCCTCTATTGTAATGATTACATATCCTCTAAAAAAATTCCATAATTTAATGATCGGCAAACTCTTTCCCCCTTCACTTAGTAAATTCAAGGCTTTCAATATCTCCATAGATAATTACTTCTTCTGTTACGATGGTCTTTATAAAAAAATTTTTCCCGGTGATTTTTATCATTCCACTCTTTGTATTGATCCGTATTCTGGAATCTGAATATTCAATGATTCCTTTATGATTTTCAACAAATAATTGCAAATTTCCTATCAAAGTAATCCTAGGCAAATCCATTACAATATCCTTGGGAAGTTCTAAAAACTCAGAAACATTTTCTTTTATTTCTTTGCCATCCTTTTTCATATTAGACACTCCCCCTTGTACAGCAAACATGATACTCCGTTCTTGTCATTGTATTTCTCAAGATTGGTGGTGAACGCAATCCTTTTACACAAAGATTTTCTTTCTATAAAGTTTATGCCAGTATATCTAAGCATATTACAGGAATTGCGCCAGAAAGCTTATCCTTGCTTATCCTTTTGGACATGGGATGAATGGTATTTGTGCTAGTAAGATCTATTTCATAGAGCCAAATGAATCCATCATTTGATGAGAATAAAAACAAATGATTTCAGAACAAATACCAAAAATAAAAAAAACTCCCTGAAAATGGTTCAGGGAGATTATTTTTTCAATGCCTTTGGCTTTCCTAATATCTCAGCCATAATCAATGCTTCTATAATTTTATTGCGGTCGAAAGACAATTTTAAATTTCCAATCTCGCTTTTGTTGATCACATCTTCAATCTGCGTTTCTTCAATCGTATTTTTTGTCTGATTTTCTAACTTCTTTATGTCCTCCTCTTCTCTTTTTATCTCTTGTCGCAGTGAACTTTCTTGCTCCGCCTTGTAATATTCTGTAAAAATATTTTCCCCATATCGCTTCCATTCCTCATGCGAAAGAGAATCGAAAGCAGAACCAGCCTCGTTTCTTTCTAAAGAACTTTTCTGATTTGATCGGATTTTTCTCTTTGGATGTTGTGAAATTCTTTTTTTTTCTGAAACATTTTTTTTTGCTTTTTGGGCAATTCCATATATGACAGCAATCAAAACGAGCAGATCGATAATTAAATCCATATTTTCACATCCCTTAGCGCTTTACATGATACTCTTTATAATTATTTATCTGTATCTTCTTTTCCTATCTTGGATATCATCTTTCTCATATCGGTATCCGCTACCAGGTTTTGTAAATGATAATAATCCAAAACCCCTAATTTGCCTTCTCTCAACGCATATGCCATTGCCTGTGGTACTTCTGCTTCTGCTTCTACAACTTTCGCGCGCATTTCCTGCACCGCAGCAAGCATTTCTTGTTCTCTTGCTACTGCCATGGCACGTCTTTCCTCAGCTTTTGCTTGAGCAATGCGTTTGTCTGCCTCTGCTTGATCGGTTTGAAGTTGTGCCCCGATATTCCGACCCACATCTACATCTGCAATATCAATCGACAATATCTCGAAAGCAGTGCCCGCATCAAGTCCTTTTTCTAAAACCGTTTTTGAAATTGCATCTGGATTTTCTAACACATCTTTGTGCGTATCAGAAGAACCTACGGTCGTAACAATTCCTTCCCCTACTCTCGCTATAATCGTATCTTCCCCTGCTCCACCTACAAGCCTATCAATATTTGCTCTTACGGTAACCCTTGCTTTTACAATCACTTCAATACCATCCTTTGCAACCGCAGATACCTTGGGCGTTTCAATTACCTTTGGATTTACACTCACTTGAACGGCGCTTAATACCTCACGTCCTGCTAAATCGATGGCTGCTGCACGCTCAAATTCCAATGCAATATCTGCTCTCTGTGCTGCAATCAGTGCATTTACTACGCTGTTTACATTCCCTCCTGCAAGATGGTGGGCCTCCAGCTTATCAATATCTAGATTTAATCCGGCTGTTGTTGCTTTGATCAAAGGATTTACAATAAGAGAAGGTGCGACTCTTCTGAATCTCATTCCAATGAGCGTAAAAATTCCTACTCGTACGCCGGAAAAGAAAGCCGTGATCCATAGCCCAACCGGTACAAAACTGAAAAATAGGCCTAATAACACTAGAAGAATTAAAACCACGACTCCGAATCCAATCATGGATCCAAATTCAATCGCTTGTGACATTTTCAACCCTCCTAATCAATTTTTTTTACAATAATTTTTCTTCCCTCGACTCTTATAATCTTTATTCTAGAGTCTTTTTCGATAAACTCTCCTGATGTAACTGCATCAATCTTCTCATGATCCACCTCTATCATTCCAGAAGGCCTTAGCTTTGTAACGGCCACACCTTCTCTTCCCAATAAAGATGCTCTATCAGTGGCAGCAATATATCCCTTATCTTTTTTTAGCTGCGTACTTAATATGATTTTATCAAGATATTTATTTTTGGGTCCGTATTTTATCAGGAGAATAATGGCTATGACCACTGCAGTAAAAGCAATGAACAGTGAAAAAACTCCCAGTGCAACCGAATCGGAAGCAAAAATAATACTGGATATCATACAGATAATCCCACCGATACCCGGGGCTCCAAATCCAGGCATTATGATTTCGATAATCAAAAGAATCATTCCTACAATAAAAAGGAGTATCGTAAAAACACTTGCATTTCCTGCAAGAAAACTTCCTGCAAAGAAGAAAGAAAATGCAATAAGACTGATCGTTCCTCCTAAACCAAACCCCGGCATAAAAAGCTCAATGACCAATCCAATAAATCCTGCACTTAATATAAAAGGTAGTATGGTCGAACTCGTAACCCATTTTGCTGCTTTTGTTTTTAAATCCTGCTCCACAGGGATGATTTGCGTATAATCAATATTGAACTTTTTAAGAATCTCTCTATAACTGTTGGCTGTCAGATCGATGAAATCCAAATTTTCTGCTTCCGCTGTCGTTAAATTCAATAATTCCCCCCTTTGAACAAGCATTTTGCCCTCCTGTTTCGGATCGGGTATTTCGATCCGCCTATCTGCCATCGCTTCTACCAAAAGCGGGTCTCTTCCCCTTCCTTCTGCTGTCTTTCTTAACTCCGCTTTCCAAAAAGAAAGATTTTTTTCATTATTGGGAACCGGTTCGGCAGACCCAATAGAACTTCCATGTGCCATCACAATATTTTCAGAAGCAATCGCAAGCAATACGCCCGCTGATTGCGCATCATTATTGATAAAAGAGATCGTACGCACAGAGGTGCTCATGATTTTATCCCTGATCTTTATTGCTTGGTCTACTCTGCCCCCTGGCGTATCGATCTCAAAAATAATACAGACCGATTCCGGATCCGATTCTGCTTCCTCGATCGAATGATTGATAAATTGTGCATTTGCAGGATTAATTTCTCCTTCAATAGGGATAATATATACATTTCTCTGATTTTGACCATAAGAATCATAACCAGCGCCCAATAAAAAACAGAAAATAGATAAAATGCAAAATACATGTTTTAAAATGCGTTGATTCAAATGATTCACCTCATTGATTATATTTGATTTTTATACCGAATTTATACCCTTTTTATAATACGGCAAATAATTTTTTATTTATATAACATATCCTATCCATTTTTCTCTATGTTTAATTTTTTTATTTTTTTCTAAAATGATTTTCGCACAAATAAGAATAGCCGAACAATCTGTCCGGCTAATTCTTATGATAAAATTTTTGTTTAACAATTTTATTAAAAACTTTCCCGCATCCATCTGATCTTTTTTAATACCTTCTCGCTTTTTTTCTTCTTGCCGCTTCGGATTTTTTCTTGCGCCTTACACTAGGCTTTTCATAATGCTCCCTTTTCCTGATTTCTGACAATACTCCAGATCTAGCACAAGAACGTTTGAATCTACGAAGAGCGCTTTCTAAAGTTTCATTCTCTCCTACTTTTATCTGTGACATCTACTATCCCTCCCTCCGCTGGCAAACTCATGCTGTATCTATAGCAATAATGAATACCATAGAACCAACTTCATTTAGGCATAACATGATGCTATTATACATGAAAAAAAAACTTTATGCAACATTTTAACCGGGAGGCCATTGCATTTGTCTTCCACCTAGTACATGAAAATGCAAGTGATCCACTTGTTGTCCGCCTAATTCCCCGCAATTATTGACAATTCGATATCCCTCTTTATCTAAACCTAATTTTTCTGTGACATTTTTAATAACAACAAACATCTGCCCCAACAGTTCTTTATCTTTTTCAGTCACATGAGCCGCTGACTGAATATGTTCTTTTGGGATCACTAAGAGATGTGTCGGAGCTTGAGGATTTATATCATGAAAAACAAATACCTGATCGTCTTCATATACAACTTCGGATGGAATTTGTTTAGAAACAATTTTACAAAAAATACAGTCCGCCACTGCATTCACCTCCTTTGTCAGGAATAAAACTTTCATCGAATGAAATTCGCTGTAAAAATAAGCTTTATGTTTCATTTCAACAAAAATTAAGAAATTCCTTCTTACTCAAAATAATTTCTTTTCTATTTTGATTCAACTCAAAGTAGCGATGATTGCATCTTGGTATATCTTTTCAAGTTTTACTTTTAAAATTTTTCCCTCTAATGGAAATGTATCTGAAGAACAAAATATTTTCAAATAATTATCCGTAAACCCTTCATAATATCCTTCTAACTCATTGCTGGCTGTTTCAAATAAAACATGACGCGATGTCCCGATAAACTTCTTTCGAAAAGCTATCGAACTCTCTCGCGCTAACTGGATTAACTTTTCACTTCTTATTTGCTTGATCGAAACATCAATTTGATTCGGATAATCCGCTGCAGGTGTACCTTTTCGAGGGGAATACTTAAATACATGAATTTGGCTAAACTGAATTTCTTTTACGAAAGCCATCGTTTTTTCAAATTCTTCTTCGGTTTCCCCCGGAAACCCCACCATAATATCTGTTGTGATCGATACATCCGGCCAAGTCTTTCTTAATCGGTTAACGACCTCGCGATATTCATCTGTCGTATATTTTCGATTCATCCTTTTTAGTGTTTCATCACAACCACTTTGTAGCGATAAATGAAAATGTGGACAAACCTTTTCCAGTTTTGACAGTTCCTCTACAAATGCTTCCGACATTATCGTCGGCTCAATTGAACTTAATCGTATCCTTTGAATGCCTTCTGCATTGTGAGCGCTGCGAATCACATCCAATAATGTATTCTTTCCTAAATCTTTTCCGTAAGATGCAATATGTATTCCCGTAAGCACAATTTCTTTAAATCCATGTTGTTCCAATCGGCGTATCTCATGAACAATGTCTTCCAACTTTCTGCTTCGAATCGGCCCTCGGGCATATGGAATAATGCAATAGCTGCAATATTGATTGCAGCCTTCCTGTATCTTTAAATATGCCCTTGTTTTTCCTTGCATTTTCTCGATGGTCATTTCCTCAAACTCGCTTGTCTTCATAATATCTTCTACAACATTTATTTTTTCCTGAGATTTTTTGGCTTGCTCAACATACTCTACGACCTTGTTTCTATCTTTTGTTCCTAAAATAATATTGACACCTTCGATGGAAAGCACCTCATCAGGAGCAATTTGTGCATAGCATCCTACAACGGCAATGATCGATTCAGGATTGTTTCTCTTTGCTCTTCGAATAAATTGTCGCGACTTCCTATCCCCCAGATTGGTAACGGTACAAGTGTTGATGACGTATACATCCGCTTTGTCTTCCGCTTCCACGATTGTATAGCCTGCTTTTTCAAATAATTCCTTCATTGCTTCTGTTTCATATTGATTAACCTTGCAGCCCAGTGTATAGAATGCTACTGTTTCCATCTTAGATACCTCCCAGATCTCCTAT